>NZ_JACFYJ010000109.1:0-22641 GCF_037126505.1 Paraburkholderia bengalensis | reverse complement strand
CGTGCCCTGCGGCGCGGCCGGACGGCGCGCGCCGCCGCCCTGTCCGGGCGCCCGTCCCGGCGGTTGGCTCGGTGGCCGTCCTCCCATTTGTGCTGGTGGCGCCTGGGGCGTCGGCGGACGCCCTGCGCCCTGCGCAGGCGGCTGTCCATGCGGCGGCTGACCCGGCTGACCCATCTGACCCGTTTGCCCCGGCGGCGGCCCCGATGGTCGACCGCCTTGCATCGGCGGCTGCCCAGCGCCAGGCACGCCGCTCTCCGGGGGCGGTGGCTGACGTGGCCCTGGCCGGTGTCCATGATCGGCGCCCAGTGGTCGCGGGATTTCGCCGGGCGGCGGCGCAGTCGGCGGCCGGTTGGGGCCAGCACCCGGCGGATGTCCTGGGGGCGGCGGTGGCCGGTTCCGCGGCGGATGATGCTCCCAGCGCGAGCGATCGTTGTACCAGGGACGCCCGCGATAGTAGCTGCCCCAATACGCGCCAAGCGAAAACGTGACGAGCGGAAGGCCGATCGCCGTGCCGTAGTTCATGAGGGGTACATTGCTTCCTTGGTACGGATACGTCAGGTATCCGCCGTAGACCCAGCCGCGCGCCTGCGGGATCGCCACGTCGCACCAGCTGTAGCCGCTTACACAGCCGTAGACGGTAACGGGCTGGCCCGCCGGCAACTGCGCGACGATCGGATAATCCTGCGCCGGTCCCGCGTACAGATAGGCGGACGTGCTCGTGTATGCCTCGGTCTGCGCGAGCGCCGCGCAAGACACGATCGACAGCCCCGCAGCCCACGCGGCAGCCGCGCAGGCAACCCGTATTCGCATCGCTTTCTCCTGGTGCCTGGGCACAACCGCAAGCGAATCGCATGCCTGACAGGAACTTGTCGATGGCGCTCGCACGCGAGGCGTTCACCTTCCCTGTTCGCTTGAGTGATGTCGGTAGTGGCGGGAACGACGGATGCCCGTGCGAAAAGCCATCGGCAACGCATCGGGAGCGCATCATGAGCCGCGAATGGAAAGCAGGTGACCGCGTCAGCTGGAACACGCCGCAAGGGATGACGACGGGCCGCGTGGTCCGGTCGATCTCGGCCCGCACGCATCAGGACGGGCATAAAGTGGCCGGATCGAAGGACGATCTGCGCTACGAAGTGGAAAGCGAGAAGAGCGGCAAGCGGGCGGTCCATCGCGCGCAAGCATTGCACAAAACGGGCGCACGCTGACGGGCGGTAGAAACCGCCAAAGGAAAAGCCCGCGAGCTTTCGCACGCGAGCGTTGATGGCGCGCTGCTTTAGTTGCGCAGCGCCCGGTGCGTGAACCCAACAGGCGGGAAAACAACAGGCGCTGACACGGCAGCAGCGCGAACCGCGCTCAGACCACTTCGAACAGCCCCGCTGCGCCCTGACCTCCGCCGATGCACATCGTCACGACGACAAACTTCGCGCCGCGCCGCTTGCCTTCGATCAGCGCATGGCCCGTCAGACGCGCGCCCGAGACGCCATAAGGATGGCCGACCGCGATCGCGCCGCCGTTGACGTTCAGGCGCTCGTTCGGAATGCCGAGCTTGTCGCGGCAATACAGCACCTGCACGGCGAAAGCCTCATTGAGTTCCCACAGATCGATATCCTCGACCTTGAGCCCCGTTTGCTTCAACAGCTTCGGCACGGCGAACACGGGGCCGATACCCATTTCGTCCGGTTCGCAGCCCGCGACCGCGAAGCCGCGAAAAATGCCGAGCGGCTGCAGGCCCTCGCGCTCGGCGACGGTCGCGTTCATCACGACGCAGGCCGACGCGCCATCCGAAAACTGACTGGCGTTGCCCGCCGTGATCACGCCGCCGGGCAGCGCCGTGCGGATTTTCGACACGCCTTCCAGCGTGGTGTCCGCGCGGATGCCTTCGTCTGCCGCAATCGTCACTTCCTTCGTGAACATGCGGCCGCTCGCCTTGTCAGCGATGCCGGCGAGCACCGTGATCGGTACGATCTCCTCGTTGAAGCGCCCTGCTTCCTGGGCCGCCGCCGCGCGCAGTTGCGACTGCACGCCGTATTCGTCCTGACGCTCCTTCGGGATCGAATAGCGCTTGGAGACGTTCTCCGCCGTCTGCAGCATCGACCAGTAGATCTCCGGCTTGTGCTCCATCAGCCAGCCTTCGCGCAGCATGTGCAGGTTCATTTCGTTCTGCACGCACGAGATCGACTCCACGCCGCCCGCGACGAACACGTCGCCTTCGCCGGCAATGACGCGTTGCGCGGCGAGTGCAATGGTCTGCAGGCCCGACGAGCAAAAACGGTTTACCGTCATGCCCGGCACCGACACGGGCAGCCCCGCGCGCAGCGCGATCTGCCGCGCGATGTTCGAGCCCGTCGCGCCTTCGGGATTCGCGCAGCCCATGATTACGTCCTCGACGCGCGCGGGGTCGATCTTCGCGCGTTCGACGGCGGCTTGCGTCACATGTCCGCCGAGCGTCGCGCCGTGCGTCATGTTGAACGCGCCGCGCCAGGATTTGGCCAGGCCCGTGCGGGCAGTCGATACGATTACGGCGTCAGTCATGCATGTCTCCTGATTCGACGGAAAGCCGCTCCAAGCGGGCTCCCGTCCGAGGTTTCCAATGAGTGTGTGAAGCTCGCGCGCGGGCAGGCGCAGCGTTCAGGTCAGCAGATCCGCCGACTGCACGCGTTCGACACCCGCTTTGCGCATGTCGCGCCAGGCGTTGTCGAGCGAACCGTTCAGGTCGATAGCGCGGGTCGCATCCTCGATGACGGTGACGTCGAAGCCCGCGGCGCGCGCATCGAGCGCGGACCACGCGACGCAATAGTCGGTCGCGAGCCCGCAGAGCCACACGCGCGTCACGCCCGTATCGCGCAGATAGCCCGCGAGGCCTGTCGGCGTGCGGCGATCGGCTTCGAGAAAAACCGAGTAGCTGTCGACATCCACGTGATGCCCCTTGCGGATCACCGCGCGCGCATGCGGAATGTCGAGGTCCGTATGCAGCGCGGCGCCCGGCGTGTTCTGCACGCAATGCACCGGCCACAACATCTGCTCGCCATAGGGCAGCGCGATCGTCTCGAACGGCTGGCGGCCCGCGTGATTCGCGGCAAATGAAACGTGCGACGGCGGATGCCAGTCCTGCGTCAGCACCACATGACCGAAGCGACGCGCGAGCCGGTTCGCGAGCGGCACGATCTCGTCGCCGCGCGCAACCGCGAGCGCGCCTTGCGGCATGAAGTCGTTCTGCATGTCGACGACGAGCAGAACTTCAGTGGCATCTTTCATCGCTGGTTCCTTTGCGCGTGTACGCTCGCCGATCCGGGCTCAGCTGTTGAACCCGCGCCCTTGCGCCGCGCGCTCGCCGATGCCCGAGGCAACCTGCCACGCGTCGCCGTTCGGCTGCGCCGCGTAACGGCGGATCGCGCGCTCGACGTTGTAGAGGCCGACGGTGTCCGCGTACATCATCGGACCGCCGCGCCACAGCGGAAAGCCGTAGCCCGTCAGATAGACCATGTCGATGTCCGACGCCTTCGACGCAATGCCCTCTTCGAGAATCTTCGCGCCTTCGTTGACGAGCGCGAACACGAGACGCTCGACGATTTCGTCATCGGAAATCTTGCGGCGCTCGACGCCCCTTTCCTTCGAATACGCGACGATCATCTCGTCGATCTGCTTCGACGGATACGCGTTGCGGTCGCCTGCCTTGTAGTCGTACCAGCCGCCCCCCGTCTTCTGCCCGAAGCGGCCTGTCTCGCACAGGCGGTCGGCGATCTTCGAGTAGTGCATGTCGGGCTGTTCCTGATAGCGGCGCTTGCGGATCGCCCAGCCGATATCGTTGCCGGCCAGATCGCTCATGCGGAACGGGCCCATCGCGAAACCGAACTTTTCGATGGCCTTGTCGATCTGCGCGGGCAGCGCGCCTTCTTCGAGCATGAAGAGCGCCTGGCGGATGTACTGCTCGATCATCCGGTTGCCGATGAAACCGTCGCACACGCCCGACACCACGGCCGTCTTCTTGATCTTCTTCGCGACCTTCATGACGGTGGCGAGCACATCCTTGGCCGTGTCCTTGCCGCGCACGACTTCGAGCAGCTTCATCACGTTCGCGGGACTGAAGAAGTGCAGGCCGACCACGTCCTGCGGACGCTTCGTGAACGCGGCAATCTTGTTCAGATCGAGCGTCGACGTGTTCGAGGCGAGAATCGCGCCCGGCTTTGCGACTTCGTCGAGACGCTTGAATACCTGCTCCTTCACGCCGAGTTCTTCGAATACGGCTTCGATGATGAGGTCTGCGTCTTTCAGCTCGTCATACGAGAGCGTCGGCGTGATGAGCGACATGCGCTGTTCGAGCGCTTCCATCGTCAGCTTGCCTTTCTTGACCGTGGTCTCGTAGTTCTTGCGGATCGTGGCCAGCCCGCGCTCGAGCGCGTCCTGTTTCGTTTCGAGCAGCATGACGGGCAGGCCGGCGTTGACGAAGTTCATTGCGATGCCGCCGCCCATCGTGCCCGCGCCGATCACGGCCACTTTCCTGATGTCGCGCACGGGCGTATCGGACGGCACGTCGGGAATCTTGCTCGCCGCGCGCTCGCCAAAGAACGCGTGACGCAATGCCTTGCTTTCGGGCGTCTGCACCAGCGCCAGAAAACACTCGCGCTCGACCTTCATGCCTTGATCGAAGCCTTTGAGCACGCCCGCTTCGATCGCATCGATGCACTTGTGCGGCGCCGGGAAATGTTTGGCGACGGCCGCGACGCTGTTACGCGCGAACTGGATGAAGCCCGCCGCGTTCGGATGCTCGATCTTGCGATCGCGAATCTTCGGATACGGGCCGCCTTGCGCCGCGACCTTGCGCGCGAACGCAAGCGCGCCTTCCATCAGATCGCCTTCGACGAGTTGATCGAAAAGCGGGGTGCCCGCGAGTTTTTCCGACATCACAGGCGCACCCGACACGATCATGTTGAGCGCCGCCTCCAGACCGAGCGCGCGCGGCAGACGCTGCGTGCCGCCCGCGCCCGGCAGAATGCCGAGCTTCACTTCCGGCAGCGCGATCTGCGCGCCGGGCGCAGCGACGCGATAATGCGCGCCGAGCGCGAGTTCGAGGCCGCCCCCCATCGCGACGCTGTGAATCGCCGCAACGACGGGCTTTGCGCTGCCCTCGACGGCCTTGATCACCGTCATCAGCGTCGGTTCCTGCAGCGCTTTCGGCGTGTTGAACTCGGTGATGTCGGCGCCGCCCGAAAAGGCTTTACCCGCGCCCGTCAGCACGATTGCCTTGACGGCGGGATCTTGCTGCGCGCGCGCGACGCCCTCGATGATGCCCACGCGCGTGGACAACCCCAGCCCGTTGACGGGGGGATTGTTCAGCGTAATGACGGCGACGCCGTCATGGGTGGTGTAGTCCACTGCCATCTGCCTGCCTCCATGCTATGCGGCCGCGCGCCTCGCGCGGCCCGGATGGGAACCTGCGGATCATTGTCCGCCGTTTCGTTGTTCCTTTTGCGATAGCAGGCAGAATACACAAAAAAGCACGATCGTTCAATTCATGCGCGGGCCTTTGCCTTGGGTGTAAACCCGAGTCCTACGACGGATCGCTTTTCGCGCGCGCCCGTTCGCGGGGTTCGTGAGCGTCGCCGGCTTCGTCGAACGGACAGTCGTCGATCGCGAGCGCCGACGGCAGCACGTGATCGCGGAACTGCTCGCGCAAGCGCAGCTTTTGCAGCTTGCCCGTGGCCGTATGCGGCAGTTCGTCGACGAACACGACATCGTCGGGAATCCACCATTTCGCGACCTTGCCTTCGTAGAACGCAAGCAGTTCGTCGCGCGTGACGTGGGTGTCCGGACGCCTGACGACGACAAGCAGCGGCCGCTCCGTCCACTTCGGATGCGAACACGCGATACACGCCGCTTCCGCGACGGCGGGATGCGCGATCGCGACGTTCTCGACGTCGATCGAGCTGATCCACTCGCCGCCCGACTTGATTACGTCCTTGCTGCGGTCGGTGATGTTCAGGAAGCTGTCGCGGTCGATGGTGGCCACATCGCCCGTCGGGAACCAGCCGTCGACGAGCGGCGACGTCTCGCCGCGAAAATAACGATCGATCACCCACGGCCCGCGCACATGCAGGTCGCCGAACGCGACACCGTCCCACGGCAGTTCGCGTCCGTCGTCGCCGACGATTTTCATGTCGACGCCGAACATCACGTGCCCCTGCTTTTCGCGCAGCTTGCGCCGGTCGTCGGGCGAGCGTTGCGACTGTTCCCACGTGAGCTTCGAGAGCGTGCCGAGCGGCGACATCTCCGTCATCCCCCACGCGTGGATCACCTCGACGCCGTACTCGTCCTGGAACAACTTGATCATCGTGGGCGGACAGGCCGAACCGCCGATCACCGTGCGCTCCAGCGACGAAAACCTCACGCCCGCTTCGCGCAGATGATTCAACAGCCCGAGCCACACGGTCGGCACGCCCGCCGAATACGTGACGCGCTCGGCTTCCATCAGCTCGTATAGCGACTTGCCGTCGAGGTCCTTGCCGGGAAACACCAGCTTCGCGCCCGTCAGCGGCGCGGCGTGCGGAATGCCCCACGCGTTCACATGGAACATCGGCACCACGGGCAACACGCAGTCGCGCGCGGACAGGCCCATTGCATCGGGTAGCGACGCACCGAACGCATGCAGCACCGTCGAACGATGCGAATACAGCGCGCCCTTCGGATTGCCCGTCGTGCCCGACGTGTAGCAGAGATTGGACGCGCAACGCTCGTCGATGGCGGGCCACTCGAACGCGCCGTCCTGCTGCGCGAGCAGGGCCTCGTAACTCGATACGGCCGTCGACATGCGCGGCATGTGCGCCTCGTCCGTCATCGCGATCCAGCCGCGTACGTTCGGACACTGCGGCGCAAGCACGTCGACGAGCGGTGCGAACGTGATGTCGAACATCACGTAGCGATCGTCGGCGTGATTGACGATGTAGGCGATCTGATCGGGAAATAGGCGCGGATTGATCGTGTGGCACACAGCGCCGAAGCCCGTCGTGCCGTAGTACGCCTCCAGATGACGGTAGCCGTTCCATGCGAGCGTGCCGATCCTGTCGCCCGCCTCGACACCCAGCGCGATCAGCCCTTGTGCAAGCTGCTTCGCGCGCTTTTCGCAATCGCGATACGTGTAGCGGTGCACGTCGCCCTCGACGCGCTTCGACACGATCTCCGTCGTGCCGAAGTGCCGCGACGCATGCGCGAGCAACGAAGGGACCGTGAGCGGCACGTCCATCATCTGTCCAAAGAGCGGCGTCGTCATACGCGTGGGTCTCCCTGTTGTGTTGTCTTGTCGTTCGAAAGCGTCGCTTTGACAGTGTTTGCGACGAAGGCCGCGCGACGGTGCGCAACGTGCCCGCGTACATCCAGATGCGCCCCCAAATGCGCGCCCGGCCGTGCGCCCCGATGCGCGGCAGTTGCGCGCCCTGCAGCGCGGCAGACGCGCATTTACAATATCGGTTATGAAAGAGGCGCTCAATATGTCGTTTTCCCCATGCAACGCAGGGTTATCCGGTCCGATGTCGACGGCGGCAGGCGCGCTCGACAACCAGCGCGAAGGCAGCTTCGCCGCACTCGGCAATGTCTTTCTGACCCGTCTGCCCGCGGCGCCGCTGCCCTCGCCCTACGTGGTCGGCTTCGCGCCCGAGGTCGCGGCGATGCTCGGTTTCGATTCGTCGTTGGCGAGCGCGCCGGGCTTCGCGGAGTTCTTCGCGGGCAACACGACGCGTGACTGGCCGTCCGCGTCGCTGCCGTATGCGTCCGTGTATTCGGGACATCAGTTCGGCGTGTGGGCGGGCCAGCTCGGCGATGGCCGCGCCCTGACGCTCGGCGAAGTCGAACGCGGCGGCGAGCGCTTCGAACTGCAGCTCAAAGGCGGCGGACGCACGCCCTACTCGCGGATGGGCGACGGACGCGCCGTACTGCGCTCGTCGATCCGCGAATTTCTGTGCTCGGAGGCCATGCATCATCTCGGCATTCCGACCACACGCGCCTTGTGCGTGATCGGTTCCGACCAGCCGGTGCGCCGCGAGGAAATGGAAACGGCGGCCGTCGTCACGCGGGTGTCGCCGAGCTTCGTGCGCTTCGGGCACTTCGAGCATTTCTATGCGAACGACCGCGTCGATGCGCTGCGCGCGCTGGCCGATCACGTGATCGACCGTTTCTATCCCGCCTGCCGTGAAGCGGACGACCCGTATCTGGCGCTGCTGAACGAAGCCGTTCTGTCGACGGCCGATCTCGTCGCGCAATGGCAGGCCGTCGGTTTCTGCCACGGCGTGATGAACACCGACAACATGTCGATTCTCGGCCTCACGATCGACTACGGCCCGTTTGGCTTTATCGACGGTTTCGACGCGAATCACATCTGCAATCACTCGGACTCGCAAGGCCGCTACGCGTACCGGATGCAGCCGCAAATCGCGTACTGGAACCTCTTCTGTCTCGCGCAGGGCTTGCTGCCGCTGTTCGGCGAGCGTTACGACGATGCGCAGCGCAGCGAGCGCGCGGTGCAGGACGCGCAACGCGTACTCGAAGGCTTCAAGACGCGCTTTGCGCCCGCGCTCGAGGCACGGATGCGCGCGAAGCTCGGCCTCGATACGCAGCGCGAAGGCGACGACGCGCTCGCGAACAAGCTGTTCGAGATCATGCATGCGAACCGCGCCGACTTCACGCTGACCTTCCGTCATCTGTCGAAAGTGTCGAAGCACGATGCAAACGGCGATTCGCACGTGCGCGATCTGTTTCTCGACCGCGCCGCTTTCGATGCATGGGCGAGCGACTATCGCGCGCGCCTCGCATTCGAGACCCGCGACGACGCCGCGCGCGCCGAAGCAATGAACCGTGTCAATCCGAAGTACGTGCTGCGCAACCATCTCGCGGAAGCCGCGATCCGCCAGGCCAAGGAAAAGGACTTTGCCGAGGTCGAGCGCCTTGCTGCCGTGCTGCGCCGTCCGTTCGACGAGCAACCCGAGCACGAAGCATATGCGGGGTTGCCGCCCGATTGGGCGTCGTCGCTGGAAGTCAGCTGCTCGTCGTGACGGGTCGCGGCGGGCGCGTCCGCGCCTGGCACCCGCCAGCTTGCGCGACCGCCCAACGCGCCTGCGCTACAATTCGAGCCCAGATAGCGTCGTGCGCGGCTTGACAGGTCGGCGGGACTGTCGGCGCTGTCGCGCCGAACGCCCGCCAGCGCGTCGCGGACTCGCGGCACTCGCCGGACTGGCCGCAGCCGCCTGATCAGCACGAATCCGCCGAAGTCAGCCGAATTCAATCGAACCGCCGCAAGCCGCGCGCACGATGCGCCCAATATTCTCCGGATTCCCGACCCGACAATGAAATTTCTGTTCGATCTTTTCCCGATCATCCTGTTCTTCGTCGCCTACAAGGTGTGGGGCATCTTCACGGCGACGGCCGTCGCGATCGCCGCCACGCTGGTCCAGATTGCCTGGGTCGCGTTTCGCCACCGCAAGGTCGATCCGATGCTGTGGGTGAGCCTCGGTGTGGTGACGGTGTTCGGCGGCGCGACGCTCGTGCTGCACAACGACACGTTCATCAAGTGGAAGCCGACCGTGCTGTACTGGGCTTTCTCGGTCGTGCTGGTCGTGTCCGCGCTCGCGTTCAACAAGAACCTGATCGAAGCGATGATGGGCAAGCAGATCCAGTTGCCGCACCGCGTCTGGAACCAGCTGACCTATGTGTGGGCGGTCTTTTTCGTGCTGCTCGGCATTCTCAACCTGTTCGTGGCGTACAACTTCTCCACCGATGCGTGGGTCAACTTCAAGCTGTTCGGCGCGACGGGCTGTCTCGTCGTGTTCATTGTCGGCCAGAGTTTGTGGCTGTCGAAGTACATGAAGGAAGAATGACATGAGCGACGCTTTCCTCCACGCCAGCCCTGAAGAACGCCTCGCGCTCATCGAGGCACGGATCACCGCGGCGCTCGCGCCCGTCGATTCGATCACCGTGCGCGACGACAGCGCGCTGCATGCGGGCCACGCGGGCGCATCGGCTGGCGGCCACTACGCAGTGACGATCGTTGCGGGCGCCTTTGCCGGCAAGGCCCGCGTGGCGCGGCACCGCATGGTGTATGATGCGCTGGCCGATGCCATGCAGCGCGGCATCCACGCTCTCGCCATCACGGCTTACACGCCAGAAGAATTCAATTCGCTGCCCCGTTAGGAAACTTCCGATGACCTTGAAAAACACCCGCTACTGGGTTTTGCTGGCTGCATTCGCAGCCGCGCCTGCATTCGCACAGAACATCGCCGTCGTGAACGGCACACCGATTCCGAAATCGCGCGCCGATGCGCTCATTCAGCAACTCGTGCAGCAGGGTCAACAGGATTCGCCGAAACTGCAACAGGCCGTTCGCGAAGAGCTGGTGAACCGCGAAATCCTCATGCAGGAAGCGATCCGCGAAGGCATTCCGGCGCAGGCGGACGTCAAGGCGCAGGTCGCCGTCGCGCAGCAGACGGTCGTGCTGCGCGCGCTGATCGAGAAGTACCTGAAGAAGAACCAGCCCACCGACGCCGAAGTGAAGGCGAAATACGACGAACTGGTCAAGCAGATCGGTGGCAAGGAATATCACCTTCACCACATCCTCGTCGACAACGAACAGCAGGCGAAGGATCTGATCGCGAAGATCAAGTCTGGTGCGAGCTTCGAAGACCTCGCGAAGCAGTTCTCGAAGGACCCGGGTTCGGGCAAGAACGGCGGCGACCTCGATTGGTCGGACCCGAAGGCTTACGTGCCGGAATTCGCGGCGGCCGCGGAAAAGCTGCAAAAAGGCCAGATGACGGATACGCCCGTTCATACCCAGTTCGGGTGGCACATCATTCGCGTCGACGACGTGCGTCAGACGCCGCCGCCGCCGTTCGAGCAGGTCAAGGCGCAAATCGCGCAGCAGATGCAGCAGGAAAAACTGCAGGCGTTCGAAGAGGAACTGCGCTCGAAAGCCAAGGTTCAATAAGCGCGCTCAATAACGCGTTCAGTCAGCGCGCATCTCCCGCCGCTCAATGAAAAGGCCGCCTTCCGGGCGGCCTTTTCATTTGGGGCTTTACGACACCTGCGCGGACCAGCGCGAAAAACTTCACGCCGCCCGCGCAGGGCAAACTATCAGCCGATCCACTTCCGCGCATTCTGGAACACGCGCATCCACGGGCTGCCGTCCGTCGCGCTGTCCTTCCATGCCTGCGGATGCCAGCTCATCTGCACGTTGCGATGCACGCGCTCCGTGTGCGGCATCAGCACCGTGAAGCGGCCATCCGGCGTCGTCACGGACGTGATACCCGCAGGCGAGCCATTCGGATTGAACGGGTACTGCTCCGTCGGCTGGCCACGATGGTCGACATAGCGCATGGCGACAGCGACGCGCGCCGCATCGCCCTGCTGCGAGAAGTCCGCAAAACCTTCGCCGTGCGCGACGGCGACGGGAATCCGCGAGCCTTCCATGCCGGCAAAGAAGATCGACGGCGACGATTGCACTTCGACCAGCGAGAAGCGGGCCTCGAATTTCTCCGACTTGTTGCGCGTGAACTTCGGCCATGCGTCGGCGCCCGGAATCATCGACGCGAGGCTGCTCATCATCTGACAGCCGTTGCAGATGCCGAGCGCGAATGTGTCGCCGCGTCCGAAGAACGCGGCGAACATGTCGGCCAGTTGCGCGTTGAAGCGGATCGTCTTCGCCCAGCCCTCGCCTGCGCCCAGCACGTCGCCATACGAAAAGCCGCCGCACGCGACAGCGCCTGCAAAATCAGCCAGCGTCGCGCGGCCCGACAGCAGGTCGCTCATGTGAACGTCGTGCGCATCGAAGCCCGCCCGATCGAATGCGTATGCCGTTTCGAGGTGGGAGTTCACGCCCTGCTCGCGCAGGATCGCGACGCGCGGACGCGCGCCCTTGCCGATGAACGGCGCCGCGACGTCTTCAACGGGATCGAACGACAGATGCGGCTGCATGCCGGGGTCCGACGCGTCGAGCAGCGAGTCGAATTCAGCGTCCGCGCACGCCGGGTTGTCGCGCAGGCGCGCAATGCGCCAGCTCACTTCGCTCCACGTGCGATGCAGTTCCGTGCGCGGTGCTTCGTAGATCTTCTTCGCGTCGCGCCAGATTTCCAGCGTGTCGCGCTCGTTCGGCTTGCCGATCACATGCGAGCACGCCGACAGACCATGCTCGCGCAACACGCCCAGCACGGCGTCACGTTCCGCGGCACGCACCTGAACGACCGCGCCCAGTTCCTCGTTGAAGAGCGCGCGAATCGTGCGGTCTTCGCGGCGGCCGCTGGTCTGCTTCGCCCAGTCCTTCGCGTCGCCGTAGTCGGATTCGTGATCGGGGTCGAGCGTCAGCATGTCGACGTTCAACGACACGCCCACGTGACCCGCAAACGCCATTTCGCAAACGGTCGCCCACAGGCCGCCGTCTGAGCGGTCGTGATAGGCGAGCAGCTTGCCGTCGGCGTTCAGCGCCTGGATCGCGGCGAAGAAACGCTTCAGATCTTCGGGATCGTCGACGTCGGGCACCGAGTCGCCGATCTGCTGCGTGACCTGCGCCAGAATGCTGCCGCCCAGACGCTGCTTGCCGCGGCCGAGATCGAGCGCGATCAGCACGGTTTCGCCTGCTTCCTTCTGGCTCAGCAGTTGCGGCGTCAGATGACGGCGCACGTCCTCGACGGGCGCGAAAGCCGAAATGATCAGCGACACGGGCGCGACCACTTCCTTCTCGACGTTGCCATCGGCCCACTTCGTGCGCATCGACAGCGAATCCTTGCCGACGGGAATGCCGATGCCAAGCGCCGGGCACAGTTCCATGCCGATCGCCTTCACCGTGTCGTACAGCGCGGCATCTTCGCCCGGACTGCCGCACGCGGCCATCCAGTTCGCCGAGAGCTTGAGCTTGTCGAGCGACGCGATGGGCGCCGACGCGATGTTCGTGACCGCTTCGCCGACGGCCATACGGCCCGACGCGGGCGCGTCGATCACGGCGAGCGGCGTGCGCTCGGCCATCGTCATCGCTTCGCCGCGGAAGCCCGCGTAATCCACCGTCGTGATCGCGCAGTCGGCGACGGGCACCTGCCACGGGCCGACCATCTGGTCGCGCGCCGTCGTGCCGCCGACCGAGCGGTCGCCGATCGTGATCAGGAACGACTTGCTCGCCACCGTCGGGTGACGCAGCACGTTGACGGCCGCTTCATGCAGCGCGATGTGCGTGACATCGACGGCAGGCAGCGGCGTCGATACGCGCTTGACGTCGCGATGCATGCGCGGCGGCTTGCCGAGCAGCACTTCCATCGGCATATCGACGGGCTGATGCGCGGCGTCGGCGGCGACTTCGGCATCGATCAGCTTCAGTTGACGCTCGGCCGTTGCCGTGCCCACCACAGCGAACGGGCAGCGCTCGCGTTCGCAGATCGCGGCGAATTCTTCGAGACGCGCGGGCGGAATGGCCAGCACGTAGCGCTCTTGCGCCTCATTCGACCAGATTTCGCGCGGCGACAAGCCGCTCTCTTCGAGCTGCACCTTGCGCAGCTCGAACAGCGCGCCCTTGTCGGCACCGTCGACGAGTTCCGGGAACGCATTCGACAGACCACCCGCACCGACGTCGTGGATGCTCAGGATCGGGTTGCCCTCGCCGAGTTGCCAGCATGAGTTGATCACTTCCTGCGCGCGCCGCTCGATTTCCGGGTTGCCTCGCTGCACCGAATCGAAATCGAGTTCGGCCGTGTTGGTGCCCGTGGCCATCGAACTCGCCGCGCCGCCGCCCATGCCGATGCGCATGCCGGGACCGCCGATCTGGATCAGCAGCGAGCCAGCGGGCAGATCGTGCTTGTGCGTGTGCTGGTCCGAAATGTTGCCGAGACCGCCCGCGATCATGATCGGCTTGTGATAGCCGCGCACCCGGCCCGCGACGTTCTGCTCATACGTGCGGAAATAGCCGCCGAGGTTCGGACGGCCGAATTCGTTGTTGAACGCGGCGCCGCCGAGCGGCCCGTCGATAATGATCTGCAGCGGCGACGCGATACGGTCGGGGCGGCCGTACACGTCGAATTGATCGGCGGCGTTGCGATGCCCGATGGGCTGCGTCGTGTCGCGGGCGTTTTCCCACGGCTCGCGCGCGTCAGGCAATTCGAGGTTCGACACCGTGAAGCCCGTGAGACCCGCCTTCGGGCGCGCACCGCGGCCCGTCGCGCCTTCGTCGCGGATTTCGCCGCCCGCGCCCGTCGCGGCGCCGGGGAACGGCGAGATGGCCGTCGGGTGGTTGTGCGTCTCCACCTTCATCAGCGTGTGCGTCAATTCCTCATGACGCCCGTAACGCTCGCCCGGCTCGGCGCTGCTGCCCGCCTTGCGCGGGAACCAGCGCTCGGCCATGCCGCCCTGCATGATCGACGAGTTGTCCGAATACGCGACGATCGTGCCTTGCGGATTGAGCTTTTCCGTATTGCGGATCATGTTGAACAGCGACATGTCCTGCGCTTCGCCGTCGATCGTCCAGCTCGCGTTGAAGATCTTGTGGCGGCAGTGCTCGCTGTTGGCCTGCGCGAACATCATCAGTTCGACGTCGGTCGGATTGCGGCCGAGCTTCGTGAAGGCGTCGACCAGATAGTCGATTTCGTCTTCCGCGAGCGCGAGGCCCAGCTCCGCGTTCGCCTTTTCGAGCGCCTTGCGGCCGTCCGTCAGCACGCCGACCGTTTGCAGCGGCTTGGCGGGCAGTTCGTCGAACAGATGCATCGCGTGATCGCGCGACGGCGCCACGCTCTCGGTCATGCGGTCATGCAGCGCGGCGGCGACCGCTGCGCGCGCTTCGTCCGACAGCGCCTTCTTGCCGCCGAGCAGACCGCTCTTCAGCACGACCGTGTATTCGACACCGCGCTCGATGCGGCGCACGTGCGTGAGGCCGCAGTGATGCGCGATGTCGGTGGCCTTGCTGGCCCACGGCGACACCGTGCCGAAACGCGGCACGACGAGGAAGGTCTCGACGGCGCCTTTGTCCTTGCCTGCGTCGAACGGATCGCCGTAATGCATCAGCGCTTCGATCTTCGCGCTGTCTTCCGTCGAAAGCGGCGTCTGCGCGTTCACGAAATGCAGATACTGGCCGCGCACGCCGACGATGCTGGCGTCGATGCGCGACAACGTATCGAGCAGGCGGGTTTGACGGAAATCGGAAAGGGCCGAAGCGCCGGGGAAACACGAGAAGTGAGCCATGGACTTGACGTTGCGTCGATCGGTTGCGTCGCTGGGTACCGCGCGCGATTGCGTTGGGACGGCTTGGGCAATCGTTCGGACAGCCGCGCGTGGCGGCGACGTGAGGCGTAAGGAAGTCCGAGATTATAACCCGGGAAGGCCGGGCAGGCCTGCCCGCCGAGACCTCCCGCGCGCATTGCCGGCCCGTTTCTGCGGCCTGCGCACGACGCCACGGCCGCTGCGACATCAATTCAAGATGAAATTGTCCGCGTTTGTGGCAGGCGCCGCGCGCGCACTTTGCAGGTGCATGCGCCGCGTTTCACAGCCCGATGCAGCGATTCTTCCTATGCCGAAGCACGGTGTGCCGGGCGGGTCGTTTGGCTGCTATCATTCCGCCTTTCATCAGATCGGCGCCGCCTGAATTGTCGGGCTGCGCCGCATGTCACGGAATACGCCTCGCTCCCATGCGCGCCGCGGGCAACACGAATTAACCATGGATGTCATCGTCATTGGCGGCGGGATTGTCGGCGTCGCCACCGCTTACCAGCTTCGCGCGGCCGGTCACCGGGTATGCGTCGTCGAGCGGCACGCCACCGTCGCGCAAGGCGCCACTTACGGCCACGGCGGCACACTGCTGCCCACCCCGCTCGACGTCTGGTTTGGCCCGAGCTTCATGCAGCACCGTCAGGCGGCGAAAAGCGGCGTCATCAAGAAAACCGGCTTCAATGGACAAGTACGCGATTTCGTCCGCAAGCTGTCGGCGCTCGCCGAGCCCGACGCGTTCAAGAAGCAATACGCGCTGCTGCGTCCGCTGATTGAAGCGGCGCGCGAATCGCTGGCTGACATCGAACGCCATTTCGATCTCGATTTCGAGCAGTCAAAAGGCCAGCTGTACCTCGTGCGCAGTCCGCAGGACTGGGAGCACACGCAGCCCGCGCTCGAACTGCTGCGCCAGTTCGAGGTGCCGCATCATGTGCTGGGTCCGCGGGAATGTCAGGGCATCGAGCATTCCGTCCCGCTCGATCCGCATTTCGCGGGTGGCGTGCTGTTCGACGACGAAGGCACGGCGAACTGTCCACTGTTTGCCAAGCTGATCAAGCAGACGCTCGATACGCAAGGCGGCGTGCAGTTCCAGTGCGGCCGCGAAGTGACGGGCATCCGCCTCGACAATCAGCGCGCGGCCGTCGAACTCGCGCCCGCGAACGGCGAAGGATCGCGTTCGCGCGAGGTCGATGTGATCAGCGCCGACGCCGTGGTAATCGCGGCTGGCGTCGGCAGTTTGGCGCTGCTGGAGAAGCTCGGCCTGAACCTGCCGCTGCACCCGCTGCGCCTGCACAATCTCGTCGCGCCGATCGCGCGCGAGGAATTCGCGCCGCATACCACCGTGATCGACGCAGTGAAACGCATCACAATCACGCGCAGCAATCACCGCTTGCGGATCGCGGGCGGCGCGGTGCTGCAAAGCGCCAGTCAGACAAAGCAGCCGCTGCCCGAACCGCTGACGAAGGAAGCGCTGGCGCTGCTCAGCCAGGCCACGCACGACTGGGTCCCCGGTTCGGCGCGCATTTCGGCGGCGCTGCCCTGGGAGGGTGTGAAGCTGCTTTCGCCTGACGGCCTGCCCGTGACGGGTAATGCGCTGCATCCGCGGCTCTTTGTGAACGCGGCGCACGGTCCCGTCGGCTGGGGCCTCGCGTTCGGCTCCGGCAGGCTGATCGCGAGCCTCGTCTCCAGCGCGCCGTCCGATTTGCCGCCCGACACGATCGCGGCCGTGCGGCCCGAACGCTTCAGCGGATAACAGGGCCGGTCGTTCGTCCTATGCCTTCGGACTAGCTGGCATCGGTACGCCCGATGCCACTAACATGGACGTACCCACTTGCTCTGGTACGTTTGCCATGACCGATGCTCCGCTGCCCCCCCCCTCACGCCGCTCACGCCATTCTCGTCAGTCCGCACGACCGGCCGTTTGCGCTTCTGAGCGTCGCCGAACTGCGCGAACTCGAAAAGAGCGCCGAAGCAACCTTGCCCGCGCACACGCTGATGGGCCGTGCCGGGCATGCTGGCGCGCGCTTTTTGCTAGAACACATGGCGCACGACGGCTCGGCCGATCCACACCTTCCCGTGTGGATTGTCGCGGGTCCCGGCAACAACGGCGGCGACGCGCTCGTCGTCGCGGCGCAATTGCGGCGAGAAGGCGTCGCCGTGGAAGTCTGCATGCCGGTCGACGTCAAGCCCGACGACGCCCGCTGGGCGTTGAGCGAAGCGCGCGCGGCAGGTGTCGCGATCTCGAACGCGGCACCTGCGTCGTTCGACGGTTATGGCTGGCTCGTCGACGGCATGTTCGGCATCGGGCTCACGCGTCCGCTCGAAGGCATTTTTGCGTCGATCGCCCAGCAGTTGTCAGCGCGCTCAAGAACGCGCGGCCGCGTGCTCGCGCTCGACGTGCCCAGCGGACTGGACAGCGATACGGGCAACGTCGTCGAGGGCGGCGCCGCCGTGCGCGCAAGCCACACGGTGAGCTTCATCGGAGCGAAACCGGGCCTCTTCATGGCGTCGGGGCGAGATCTGGCGGGCGACGTGACCGTCGCATCGATCGGCGTTGAAGCTTCGCGCGAGCCGGGCGCACGGCTGAATGCGCCCGCCCTCTTCGTCCCGCATTTTCCGCCGCGCGACTATGCGACGCACAAAGGCACGTTCGGCAGCATCGCGGTCGTCGGCGGCGACACCGGCATGTGCGGCGCGCCGATTCTCGCTGCTCGCGCCGCGCTATACGCCGGGGCGGGCAAGGTTCACGTCGCGTTTCTCGGCACGGGTAGTCCGCCGTACGATCCTCCGCATCCTGAGTTGATGCTGCATCCCCTCGACGACCTGCCCCTCGCCGAGATGGACGCGCTGTCTATCGGTTGCGGTATGGGCAAGCGCGAGCGAGCGATCCAGGTGCTGCGCGACGTGCTGCCGCTGGATGTGCCGAAATTGTTCGATGCCGACGCGCTGAACCTGATCGCCGGGCACGCCGAACTCACCAACGCCGTGAAGCAGCGCGGCGAATCGGCCGACGATCCCTGCGTGCTGACACCGCACCCTCTCGAAGCGGCCCGCCTCCTCGGCACGGATGCGAAAACGGTGCAACGCGACCGCCTCGCCGCCGCACGCGCGCTCGCAGCACGTTACGCGAGCGTCGTCGTGCTCAAGGGGACGGGCACGGTGATCGCATCGCCCGACGGGCGTGTCGCCGTCAACCCCACGGGCAACGCCGCGCTCGCGACGGGCGGCACGGGTGACGTACTCGGCGGGCTGATCGGCGCGTTGCTCGCCCAAGGGCTACTGCGCTACGAGGCGGCGCTCGCGGCGGTTTTTCTGCACGGTCTGGCCGCCGAAGCGCTCTCGGGGCGCGGCAAAGGTCCAGCGGGACTGACCGCGGGCGAACTGGCGCCCATGGTCCGCAAGCTGTTGAACCGGCTTGTCTACCCGCGCTTCGACTAACGCGCCCGCGTGCGCGCCGCGCATCCCGCTATGTGGCTTGCAGGACCGACTCTGCCCGCTGTCATCCTGGCCCGCTATACTGATTGACTCGTCGCCGCGCCGTTCGATCGGTCGCGGCGCGAACCGCAGACGCCCGCTGACGGGGCACGAGACACGCCGCCGCGCATCCGGCGACCGGACCGCTCAGCCAACTGTGCGTCTGCAGATCACCCCCGGCACGCCTGCTGCGCGGCCGGCCATTCGTTTTTCTTCGTTAGACGGACGGTTATGACTCTCAACTCGCTCCCCGCCTGGAACTCGCTGCAAACCCATTACGGACAGATTCGCGATGCGCGCCTTCGCGACTGGTTTGCACCCGAGAATGATCCCGCGCCGACCCGGGCCGAACGATTCACGTTCGCCGGCGGCGGTCTGGCAGCCGATTTTTCGAAGAACCGCATCACTGACGAAACGCTCAAGCTGCTCGTGCAGCTGGCGCGCGAGGCCAATGTCGAGAAGCGTCGCGACGCAATGTTCGCAGGCGACATCGTCAATCCGACGGAAGGCCGCGCGGTGCTGCACACGGCGCTGCGCGCCAGCAACCCGACGGCGCCGTTCTACGGCAAGATACAGGCCGAGCGCGCCAAGATGGCCGCATTCGCCGACAAGGTTCGCAGCGGCGAATGGAAGGGTTATACGGGCAAGCGCATTCGCCATGTCGTGAACATCGGCATCGGCGGCTCGGACCTCGGGCCGAAGATGGTCGTCCATGCACTGCAGCATCTCGCGACGCCGGACATCTCCACGCATTTCGTGTCAAACGTCGACGGCGCGGATTTGTACCGCGTGCTCACGCAGATCGATCCGGAAGAAACGCTCGCGATTATCGTTTCGAAGACGTTCACGACGCTCGAAACGATGACCAACGCCAATTCGCTGCGCGACTGGTTCATCCAGAAAGGCTGCCCGGAGAGCGACCTGGCGAAACACTTTGTCGGCGTGTCGGCCAATCCTGCTCAGGTCGTCAAGTTCGGCATCGCACAGGACAACGTGTTCGAGATGTGGGACTGGGTCGGCGGGCGCTATTCGCTGTGGTCGGCCGTGGGCCTGTCGATCATGATCGCCATCGGTCCGAAGCAGTTCGACGAACTGCTCGCCGGCGCGAGCGAAATGGACGAACATTTCCGCACTGCACCGCTCGACCGTAATCTCCCCGTGCTGATGGGCATGATCGGGATCTGGTATCGCAACTTCTTCGGCTCGCAAAGCTATCTGGTCGCGCCCTACTCGGAAGCGCTCCACTTCCTGCCTTCGTATCTGCAGCAGCTGGAGATGGAGAGCAATGGCAAGCAGGCGTGTCTCGACGGCTCGTTCGTGACCTACGACACGTCAGCCGTCACGTGGGGCGAGCCCGGCACCAACGGGCAGCACGCATTCTTCCAGATGCTGCATCAGGGCCCGACAATCGTGCCAATCGATTTCATCGCCGTGCTGACGCCCGAACACCCGCTCGTTTCGCATCATCCGAAGCTGCTGGCAAACTGCTTCGCGCAAAGCGAGGCGTTGATGCTCGGCCGCACGCGCGAAGAAGCTGAGAAGGTGGCAGGCCCGGACAAGCCGGAACTCGTGCCGCACATCATGTTCCCCGGCAACCGTCCCACGACGACGTTGCTCGTCGACGCGCTTACCGCCCGCTCGCTCGGCGCGTTGATCGCGCTGTACGAGCACAAGGTGCTGGTGCAGGGCACGGTATGGAACATCAATTCGTTCGATCAGTGGGGCGTCGAGTTGGGCAAGATTCTCGGCAAGGTCGTCGAAGCGGATCTGACTGCCTCGACTGTCGACGAAAAGAAGCATGATTCGTCGACCTCGGCGTTGATCGCCCGCGCTCGCGCGGCATTGAAGCGCTGATCTGACTCGGCCAAATCTCAGAAGCAAACGGGGCCGTCCCTGCTGGACGGCCCGTTTAGTGTTCTAAGGCGTGCATCTCAGATCAGCCGTCCCGCTTCGATCGTGACAGTTGTGTCGCAGCGGCGCGCGAGTTCGACGTCGTGCGTGACGAGCACCAGCGTGGCGCCATTGGCGCGATTCATCTCGAACATCAGATCGATCACGGCGTGCCCCGTCGCGGCATCGAGACTTCCCGTCGGTTCATCGGCGAAGAGAATGGCGGGATGTGTGGCGAATGCGCGGGCCAGCGCGACACGTTGCTGCTCCCCACCCGACAGCAATTTCGGATAATGCCCCATCCGTTCACCCAGCCCCACCTGCGCGAGCAGTCTGCGTGCACGCGCGTGAACCTCGCGTGAAGGCAACTCGCCTCGTAGTTCGAGCGGAAGCGTGACGTTTTCGAGCGCCGTCAGATGAGGCATCAGCTGGAAGGACTGGAAGACGAAACCCACCGATCCATTTCGCAGCGCGGCGCGTCCATCTTCGTCGAGTTCCATCAACTCGCGACCGAGCAGACGAACCGACCCCGACGTCGCGCTGTCCAATCCCGCGAGCAGGCCGAGCAGCGTAGACTTGCCCGAACCCGAGGCGCCGACGATCGCGACACGGCTGCCCGGCTGAATTGACAGGTCGATGTTGTCGAGGATCGTCAACTCGCCCGTCGCATCCTTAACCCTCTTGCACAAACCCCGCACTTCGATGACTGGATCGGATTTCTTTGGCATGGTGAAGCGTAGGTTGAAAGTGCGCGCCGTTGTGTCGTTGATGGCGCTAACCACGGCATGTGTTTGCGTCGGATTCGCCGCGACCAATTCCGCGTCCGCTCACGCTGCCACCAACGCGGGGCCGTCCGCCGCTGCGGCAAACGGGGCCGGCAGCAATGCGCAACAGTCGAAGCCGACGATCGTCGTGCTCGGCGACAGCATTTCCGCCGAATACGGCCTGCCGCGCGACACCGGGTGGGTTTCGCTGATGCGCCAGCGTTTGTCGAGTGAACGGATCGATTATAACGTTGCGAACGCGAGCATCAGCGGCGACACCACGAGCGGCGGACGCGCCCGCCTGCCCGCCTTGATGCAGCGGCTCAGGCCGTCCGTCGTGATCGTCGAGCTCGGCGCCAATGATGCGCTGCGCGGCGTCCCGCTTAGTACGACGGAAGACAATCTGCGCACGATCATCGAACAGGCGCAGCAAGGCCACGCGAAGGTGCTGCTCGTCGGCATGTACGTGCCGCCCAATTACGGCCCGGACTATACGCAAAAGTTTCATGGGTTGTATGGTCAACTGTCCAAGCAGCTTCGCGTGCCGCTCGTTCCATTTCTCTTGGCTGGAATCGAAGACAAGCCGGACATGTTCCAGGCCGACCAGATTCATCCGACGCAACGGGCACAACCCCTGCTACTCGACAACGTGTGGCCGGCGCTGAAGCCGCTGCTCCACACCTCGCCGCAATAAGAGTGCGCCCGGGCGTGACCGTGCGCTAACAACTTGTTTCCGAATAGTGGGGAACGTGTCCAGGCATGGTCGATCAGACAGATTCGCCTGAATTCGACAACCGGCTCTACTTGAGCGATTTCTGGAAGGAGATAACGTGAAATACTTACCGATTATCGCTATCGCTGTCGCCATTTCCGCTTGTGCAGCACAGCCGCCTGCTGGCGTGCAGTCCGTTGGCACGAGCCAGCAGCCGCCGAAGGTCGTCGGCCAATGCATCGCGAAGAAATGGGCTGACCGGTCGCAGCAACAGGTCGTCGCGCAGGATACCTTGGCCAACGATCAGGCGATGGACGTCTATGTCCCCGGCCAGCAGCCGCCGAATGGCGCGGCAGCCGTCGTGCGCCCGAACTATCAGGGCTCTGGAACCTGGGTCGGCTTCCGTGCGGCCGGTGGCGCCGGCAGCGATGCAACGGGCGACATCAGCGCCTGCCTGTAACGCTTCAGAACGGTCGTCATGAAACAAAAAGCCCCGCAACTGCGGTAATGCCGTTCAGTTAAGGTCTTTTCTGAGGTACCGAACGGTGTAACGTGAAGGGCGGGATTTGACGACCCGGTCGCATGCGCGGC
>NZ_JACFYJ010000108.1:0-22699 GCF_037126505.1 Paraburkholderia bengalensis | reverse complement strand
CAGTCCGTACGGCACGTTCGACGCCGGCCGGCAGATCATCCCGATGATCTACGCGATGGCTGAAACCGATGTGCGCGGCGCACAGTACTTCGGCAGTATGCTGACCGCCTGGCTCGGCATCAATCAGGCGGCGGGATGGCCGGGCACCAGCACCAACGCGCCGATCGGCGCGCTCTATGACAGCAATGCGCTCGTCTATAACTCGCCGAAGTTCTATGGCGCATCGGTCGCGCTCGAATATGCGCCGGGCGGCGTGGGCGGACAGTTCCAGGGGGGGCACGCGCGAGTCGGCCGTGCTGAAGTATTCGAACTACGGCCTGAACCTTTCGGCGGTCTACTACAACGGGCACGATACCAATCCGTTCCCGTTGACATATCCTGCCGCGCCCGCCGTGCCCGCAACCGGTCTTGCGAATAACCGCTTCTATTATTTCGGCGCGATGTACACGCTCAGCGGATTCTCGTTCTCCGCGTCGTACGCGATCGGCAAAAATCCGGCGCATAGCAATACCGCGGACTTCGAAATGGCGTCGGGCGGCCTGGGTTATCAATTCAGTCCGCGCTTCAAGGTCACGTCGGGCTATTACTACCTGAAGGACAAGAACAATTCTTCGAATCATTCCAGCGAATTCGCCATTGGCGCGGAGTACAACCTGTCGCAGAGAACCAAGGCTTATGCGCAGGTCGGCTACGTCGACAACAAGGGAACCATGAACCAGACGATCATCTATGGCGCACCCGTCGCGCCGGGTGTGTCGACGACGGCTGCAATGCTCGGCATTCGCCACACGTTCTGATTTTCGATCGGCCTCAACGGAGTACACATGAAAACGATTTATACAGTTGGGCTGGTGTTCGCCGCCTTGATCATTTCGACGTCGATGGACGTGTTGGCACAGCCGCAGTCGGCCAGCACGCCGGCAAGCGCCGCCGACGCATCCGCTACGTCCGCGCCCGTCAGCGGACGGAAGGCGGATCGCGCACTGCGCCGGGCGGTGTACGCCGCCATCGGCAGACACAAAGAGATCAGCGCGGGCAATATCAGCGTGATCGCAAAAAGCGGGGCGGTGACGCTGAGCGGCACGGTCACCGACGCTTCGCAGATCAATCAGGTTGCGGAGATCGCGAAGGGCGTCCCGGGGGTGACCTCGGTGACCAACAAGCTGACCGTCGAAAAGCCGTTGGGCGGGATGTAGAAAAGTTCACGCAACCGGGGGCCAAACGCGAGCGGCCCGCTTAACCACTCACTAGTTGTCGAACAGCGCCGTTTAATGCCGCGGCATCTTTTCGGCGTGAGCGTTCGACCTGCGCGACGCCAAGCCCCAGTCACGCCCGGACGGTCGATGCTGCACCAGTATCGGTCGCTCGCTGTTTGCAGTCGGATGGCCGCCACGGGGGCGAGACACGCACCGGCTCGTGGTGTGCAATTTTCGTCACCGCCAGAATGCGAATGTCGGAAAAACGGCTTAGAACTGCCTTGCGAACGCCGACAGTCGAACGTCGGTCTGGCTGTAGACAAGTCCAAAGATGAGCGAGCGCTATGGCTGTTCCAGTCCGATATCTGCCGTTGAAGGTACAACGACTCGATAGGCAGCTTCGGGTCGACTTCTGTCGGATGCAGTCGGGCCGACGGCAGCGTCTGTGGTCGGCTCACCGTCGGACCGTATGCGGCCAGATCGAGACGTTCTTAGCCTGGTCATAGAAGACCGCTAACGAGGCAGCTTAAACGATCGGTTAACGTCTCCTTACCAGATCGCCGCAGCACTAGCTTGCATCAACGCACAGTTATCGCTCGTGAACCCGACAACGAAGTCAAGAAATGCTCTCGTCTTTGCCGGCACGTGGTGCCGCGATGGGTAGTAGGCGTAAAAGGGAAACCGCTCGTCCGCCCAATCGGGAAAGAGATCGATCAGCCGACCCTCAGCAATCAGAGGTTCGGCGACGAGACGAAGCATCTGGGCAATCCCCGAACCGGCGAGGCATGCGCCTAGCAGCGCGCCGGGGTCGTTGACCGTGAGGCGCCCCTGGGTGTCAACCACGGTGCGTTTGCGCTTGCGGTGGAACTCCCACGGGAACGGCTTGCCCGTCTCCGGGTTGCGAAATTCAAGGCATCTGTGGTTTCTGCTGGCAAGGTCTTCCGGTTTTGCCGGGCGTCCCCAGCGAGCGATGTACGCGGGTGTGGCAACCGTAACCACGCCGGTATCAAGCAGTTTTCGCGCGACCAAAGTCGATGCTTTGGGTTCGCCGAACCGAAGGGCGAGGTCAAAGCCATCCATGACAAGATCGCCAAGATTGTCTCGCGCGATGAACTCGATTTCCAGGTCCGGATGCGCGTCCATAAAGCCATCAAGCTGTTGCCCGAGAATGGTCCGGTAGAAGATGGGATCCAGATTGATTCTCAGCTTTCCGCGCACCGCCGCCGCCCCGCCCGCCGCCGCAGCGGCTGCTTCCTCCAGCCCCGCGAGGTGAGGCATGACCTGCTCGTAAAAACGGCGGCCCTCTTCCGTCAGGGAAACAGAACGTGTCGTTCGGTTGAAGAGCCGTATCTTCAGCCTCTTTTCGAGTCGCGCGATCGCCCGACTAACGCCCGGCGGCGACATGCCCATCGCTGCCGAAGCGGCCGCAAACGTCCCTGCATCGACTACGGCGGCGAACACGCTGATGCCGCCGGACAGCTTCTCGCTACCCGATCTCATGGTTGTGCGGTAAATGCGAATGATTGAATGCGAGCGATCGGCCTGAAGCCGACACGGCAACGCCGCACCGGACAGTCGCACTCGATGCCGATGGCAATCATGCACGATTGCTGACGTAGTGTCACTTATCTAGTGTCATCCATGTCATTTCGTTTCAGCCAGCGTTTCCCGAGAATGCACCTCATCGAGACATTCCACCTCGCCCAAAGAAAGGAATTGCCATGAACATCCGCCTTCTCACCGTTTCCATCGCGGCCGCCGTTTCACTGCCTGTAGCCGCATATGCACAGACCGATGGGACCAGCGTGACCCGCGACGAAGTGCGCAAAGAACTCGTCCAACTGGAGCGCGCTGGTTATCAACCCGGTCGAAACAATCCACATTACCCGGACGACCTGCTGGCTGCCGAAGCGCAGATTTGTGCGGCTGCCGGTACCTATATCGATGCCGTCAACGCAGTGGGCGGCGCGACGGATGGCCTTTCCACATCAGGAAGTCGCGTCAACGCGAAGGTATCGCAGATCGCGCTATTCGCGCATCACTGAGGCGACGTGATGCCACGCGTGCGCCGTGCCATCACCTCGCGTACACGTCGGCCAATCAATGCGTGCGTGAGACCTGTCGTCTTGCTTAAAGCATTCGCAAGCCAGATCGACGAGAGTTCGGCACGCACACGAAGCTATATTCGTCGACGTCAGAGCGACGTCGCTATACGGGTACATAGGAGAGGTTGAGATGACCACAGAAAAAACAGTCCTGGTTGTAGGCGCATCCCGAGGCCTCGGTTTTGCCCTTGCTGAAGAGTACTGTAGAAGAGGTCGGCAAGTGATCGCAACTTCGCGCGGTCAGTCCTCCAGCCTGAAGCAGCTTCAGGAGCGTTATCCGGAAACGCTCGAAATTGAAACGGTCGACGTGGTCGACCTTGGATCTGTCAAGGCGCTCCATTCTCGGCTTGAGGGTCGTAAGCTCGATGTGCTCTTCGTCAACGCAGGGGTCTGTAAAGCAAAAGAGCTCACGCCAGTCGAGGTTAAGGAAAAGGACTTCCTCGATATGATGCTGACGAACGCGCTGAGCCCCATGCGGATCATCGAGATCTTTCACAACTCCGTGATGGAAGAAGGTGTGATCGCTGTCATGTCGTCGGAAATCGGCAGTATCGGCAAGTGCTTCGGGTTCTGGGAGCTATACAGCTCCAGCAAGGCAGCGCTGAACATGCTTATGGCGGCGTTCGCTGCGCGCAATAATGAAGACAAGCGCGCTCTGTTGCTGGTGGCACCAGGATGGGTCCGCACCGAGATGGGTGGACCTGAGGCGACGCTCGAGATCTCGGAGAGCATCCCGCTGGTTGCTGACATGGTAGAGCGCAACGCAGGCAAGCCGGGCCTTCGGTTTATCGATCGCCACGGCCAAATCCTCCCTTGGTAATTCCTCGATGTTGAGCTGCGTTCGCGGCGCCTGTTTTCTTCGATCGTCTGTCGCCATGTACGGCAGCAAACGATCGAATAGCGGGTGTTTGGAGTGACGCGGCCCATCGGCCGAGATAGGTCGGGCTGTGTCAACCCGCTCTTCAATCTCATCGCCGTGAAGCGGCCAGTGGAATCTCGTGCCCTCCCAGAGCGGACATCTTGTCGAGAAGCGATATCGCTTCTGGCCATGTCCGCCAGCGGAATGGCCAGTGCGCCCTTGCGCGGTCTATCCAAAACTGGCTCATCGCTTATGAAACATGATCGAGCAGTTGGCAGGCGTACGATTTCCTGCCGGTCAATGTACGCCAACGGGATCTCCGGTTCACCCATTCGTATTCGCAAGCCGTTCGAGCTTCCCGATTGCCTTCGTCACGGCCGCCCGAGCAAGCATCGCGTCGTGCCAGCGTTGCACATGCGGCGTCTCGTCGAGCGTCAAATTCGGAAAAGCGCGTCGCCATATCCATCCAAAGTGGGCGATATCCGCGATCGAATATTCATCGCCCGCGGTGAATGCTTGCCCGGCAAGAATAGCGTTGAGCAGTTTCAGTTGACGGTTCGCTTCGCTGCAGAAGCGCTCGATGGCGTGTGGCAGCGGCTGCGGTGCAAATTTGAGGAAGTAACCCGACTGTCCGAAGGCCGGGCTCAATCCCGAAGCATGGACGAACAGTTGTTCAAAGGTGCGCGCCCGACGCACCGGCTCTTGCGAGAGCAGCTTGCCGTGCTTCTCGGCGAGATAAACGAGGATGGCTGCAGACTCGGTCAACACAAAATCGCGGTCCTCGGTGGTCAACACAGGCACTTTCCCATTGGCATTCAAAGTGAGAAACGCATCGCTCTTCTGCTCGCCCTTTCGAACGTTGACCGCATGCAGCGTGTAGTCGATTCCTAGTTCTTCGAGTACGATGGGCACCTTGACGGAATTGGGCGTGGCAAATGCATGAACGTGGTACATGGCGTGTGATCCTGAAAGAGAGATGCCGGCTCGGCGTGAGACGAACTGTGCGCGGCATTCGATCTCCGGTGAACTCCGGCCCGAGTGATAGGCGCTATTCCTGCGAGGAATGACCCAGGTCACCCGGCGATCGGCGTATTTCGCTATTCCCCGCAGGAATGACAGCTATCGCCGGTTGCTGTCTTCTGCAGAATCGCGCGTGCACGGAAGATCCACAGGTCTTCTCTCTTTTTCAGGTACGCGCAATGAACCCACTCTTTACTCAAACTCAAGTCGGTCCTTATCCGGTCAGTCACCGCGTCGTCATGGCACCGCTCACACGGATGCGCACCGAAGCGGAGAATGTTCCCGGCGATCTGATGGTCGAGTACTACGCGCAGCGCGCTTCGGCAGGCGGCTTGCTGATTTCCGATGCGACGTCCGTGTCGCCTCTCGGCTTCGCCTATGTGGGCGCACCGGGCATCTACACCGAAGCACACGCACGCGGCTGGAGACGCATCACTGACGCCGTGCACGCGAAAGGCGGGCGTATCTTTCCTGCAGTTATGGCATGCGGGACGACAGGCACATCCTGCCAACATCGGCGGAAAATTGCCGGTCGCACCTTCTGCCGTGCGTGCCTATGAACACTCGGCAATTCACGACGAAAACGGGCGCGTTATCGAGGTCGAGCAGGTCGTCCCGCGTGCACTCGCGCTGGCAGAGATTCACGGTGTGATCGAAGAATTTCGTCACGCTGCGACGCTGGCGAAACACGCTGGTTTCGATGGTGTCGAACTGCATGCCGCCAATGGTTATCTGCCCGACCAGTTTTTGCAGGACGGCTCGAACCATCGTACGGATGCGTACGGCGGCTCGCTTGAGAACCGGGCGCGCTTTCTGTTCGAGGTGATCGATGCAATCGCTTCGGTGTGGAACGCTGACCAGATCGCAGTCCGGCTCTCTCCGGGAAGCTCGTATGGCACGATGTCCGATAGCGATCCACTTGCCACGTTCGAATATGTCGCGCGTCGTCTGGACGGCTATGGTCTCGCGTATCTGCATGTCGTCGAGCCGCGTGTGCGCGGTAACGATGACGTCGCCGCAGTGGCGTGCGCGGTTGCGGCGAAAGACTTGCGGCGCGTGTTCAAGGGCACGATCATCGCGGCAGGTGGCTTCACTGCGGATAGCGCGCATCGCATGATCGAAGCAGGCGACGCCGACCTCGTCGCATTCGGGCGCCTGTTCGTTTCCAATCCGGATTTGCCCGAGCGACTGCGCGTCGGGGCACCGCTGAACCATTACGACCGCTCGACGTTCTATGGCGGCAACGCACGCGGTTACACAGATTATTCCTTCTATAGCGCCGCGCCGGTTGTCTGAACCGGACTGCACGCATCGCAAACCGGCCCCGCTGCAGGATCGTCTGCGGCGGGGCCGCTTGTATTTGCGGATTGCTTCCGTGAACGGGAGTCAGACGATAAAGCCCGATCATCGGCGATTTCATCGCCCCGATGTTCTGACGCGCTAGACTTCCGCCTGTACACATCTCAGCCACAACTTAACCACAACAGGGACTTTCACGGTCCTGGAGAAGCAACGGCATGGACCGGATGGCAGCAATGGAAACGTATGTCAGCGTCGTGGAGGCGGGCTCGTTCTCGGCTGCCGCCAAGCGACTCAAGCTCGGGCAACCGGCTGTTTCGAAGTCGATCGCGCAACTCGAGGAGCGGCTCGGCGTGCGGCTTCTGTTGCGCTCGACGCGCGGCCTCACGCCCACTGATGCTGGTCAGCGCTTTTATGAACACGCGCGGCGCGCAATCGAAGAGGTGGATCTCGCCGAACATGTCGCGCGCGACGCGTCTACCGGCCTATCCGGCGTGTTGCGCATCAGCGCAGCCGTGACTTTCGCGCGGCTGCATATCCTGCCGGCGTTGAAGACGTTTCTGGACCGGCACCCTAAACTGCAGATCGATATCGTACTGGACGATCGCACCATCGATCTGCTCGAAAAAGGCGTCGACGTGGCGCTGCGCATGGGTTCCCTCGACGATTCGACGATGACCGCACGCCACATCGCGCAAAGCCGTCGGCTGGTGGTCGGCACGCCAGCGTATCTCGCCGAAGCGGGCGTGCCGAAGACCCCTGCGGAGCTCAGCCAGCATCAGGTGATCGTGTATTCGTTGCGAGGCGGTGGCGAGTCGTGGGCGTTCAGCCAACAGGGAAAAGAAGTGGCCGTGGTGGTGTCGGGGCGCGTCAGCGTGAGCGCCGCCGAGGGCATGCGTACGACCCTCCTTGGGGGCATGGGCATGGCAATCGCGTCGGAATGGATGTTCTCGCCAGAACTCGCCGACGGCTCTGTCCAGGCGGTATTGACCGACTGGGAATTACCCCCGATCGACCTGTGGGCAGTCTTCCCGGCCGGACGTCTGGTGAGTGCGAAGGCGCGGGCCTTCGTCGCTTTCGTGGAAGAGATCCTCGGTGCCGCAGGCACGGGCAACGACAGCGCACGTTCAGAAAGCGAGCTTGCCGATTGACGCACCACCGTCGACATAAAGCGTCTGACCGGTCATGAAACCGGCCGCGTCGGAAAGCAGAAACGCGATCGTCGCGGCGATTTCATGGGGCTGCCCAAAGCGACCCATTGGCACCGAGGCCAGATAGCGTTTCTCGCCGTCGCTTCCGGCCGGATTGCTCGCGCGAAATAGCTCAGTCTCGGTCGGACCAGGCGCGACGGCATTCACCGTAATACCCGTGCCCGCCAGCTCCAGTGCCCATGAACGCGCAAAACTCACCAGCGCTGCTTTCGCCGCTGCATATGCCGTGCGTTGCGTCATGCCGAGAATCGTCAGACTGGAGATGTTCACGACGCGTCCCCAGCCGCGTTCCTGCATGCCGGGAAGCAGCGCCTGCACCGTTTGCACGGCAGGGTGAAGATTCAGCGCGAGAACGTCGTCGAGATCGTTTAGCGCGACTTCCGCGAGACGCTGCGGCCTGACCAATGCGACGTTGTTCACCACGCCATCGAACGCATGACGTCGCACGAGGTCGTCGAGCACCGCTCCGGTTGCGGCGCGGTCGGCCAGATCGACGCGGACCAGTTCGCCCGGATAATCGCTTGCCTCGCGCGCGAGACCCACCACGTGGTGGCCGTCGGCAATCAGCCGTTCTGTCAACGCGAGGCCAATGCCTTTGGTCGCGCCGGTAACGAGAAATGTACGTTGTGTCATTAAATGTCCTTTAAGAACCGAAGGGAATTGAAGCGCCGCGCCGGGTTCCCCGTCGCGGCCTGGGCAATTGCCTGGCGTTGAACGGCAAGGCTTAGGCGTTGGCCGTCGCCTTTTCAAGAACCGGGAACATGTCCGACGGGTCGGGACGACGTGTGTAATCCGGATTGACCTCCGAATACAGCACAATGCCGTTCTGTCCGATGACGTAACGCGCGGGCATCGGCAAGGTCCAGCTCGGATCGTTATTGAACGCGAGCAGGTCGTTCTTCAGGTTTTTGTACAACTCGACAAGATAGTCGGGCAATGCGAAGCGTAATCCGAAGTCGGCGCCGGTTTGACCGTTCACGTCGCTCAGCACCGGAAAACCGAGTTCATTGGTGCGCACTGACTTACGGCTATTGACCGGCGTCTGAGGAGAAATCGCCACGACGTTCGCACCATAAGCCTGAATTTGCGGCAGCACGTCGTTGATCGCCTGCAATTCGATGTTGCAATACGGGCACCAGACACCGCGATAGAACGTCACCACCAGCGGACCCTTCACCAGCAATGCAGCGGACGACACGTCGTTGCCATCCTGATCCTTAAGGTTGAATTGCGGAGCGCGGTTGCCGGCCTTGATCGCGCGGCCAGCTTGTCCGCTGGCGATCAGTTCTGCCGTGGCACGTTCCATCACCGGATGAATCTCCGCAGGAGCGTTGAATGGCGGCTTGCCAGCCTTGAAGTCGGCTCGGAATGCGTCGAGTTTGTCTTGCAGTGACATGAGTGTTCTCCGTCGAGGGGAATAAAGGAATAAAGGACGGGTGGATTCAGGCGGTGTTCTGCGCTGCTGCGATGCGCGCCACTTCGGCCGCAGTGATGCCTTCGAGCGCAAGCCCATAGCCGATGCCTTCGTCGATCACACGACGCAGGCGTTGAGTCAGTCCGATGCGGGTGTATTTGGTGGTGAGCGGCGGCTGCTTTGCGAGCGTCGCGGCGATGGCATGTGCGCGATTGAGCAGTTGATCCGCAGGCACGATCTCGTTGACCACGCCAAGCGACTTCGCCTCTGCAGCATCGAGCTTTTGCTGCGTGAGCACGAAGTACCGGCCGCGAATGCTGCCGATCATTTCCGGCCACAGCAGATGCACGCCATCATTAGGTGCAATGCCGAACGCCGCGTGTGGCATGTCCTGGAACATGGTATCGGGCGTCGCCACCACAATGTCGCACAGCAGGACGTATTCCGAATGCAGCAGGACCGGACCGTTGAGCGCTGCAATCATGGGTACCTCGATGTCCAGGATGTTCATCAGGATCTTGCGGCCCTCGCGGAAAATCTTGTCGTAGCCACGCGGCGTGAAGAAATCGAAACCCTCCGGCGAGATCGCGTCCATGAATGCGTCGCCGCTTCCTGTCAGGATGACCACGCGGTTATCCGGATCCTCGCCGATCTGATGAAACATATCGGTGAACTGTTCATGCGTGTGTCCATTGAAGACAAGCTTCGCGCCTTCGGTATGGAAACGGACTTCGAGCACGCGCTCCGGTGACGGGTCAGTCGTGCATTGGGATAGGCTTCTTTATAGCGGTCGAACGTGGACATGGCGGTTTCTCGGCGAGCTTGTTTATGGCGCGGACGGGAGCCGTAAGGGCTCCCGGAGACGGCTTAGGCAGCGGCAGCGACAGCGACCGGTTTGGTCCACGCGTTACCGGCCATGAAGTCGTCAAGTTCGGTGTGGACGATGTGGTTCGTGTAGTTGCTCATCACCTTGGTCGCCACGCCCAGGATCACTTCAAGGACGTTCTGACGGGTGTAGCCGGCAGCGAGAAAGGCGTCGACATCCGCGTCCGGGACGAAACCCCGCTCACGCACCACGAGCGTTGTAAAGCGATGCAGCGCTTCCAGCTTTGCATCGGGCAGCGGCGTGCCAGCGCGCAGTGCAGCGATCACACCCGCGTCCATCTTGATCATCTTTGCGAGCGTGCTGTGACCGGCCATGCAGTAGTGACAGTTGTTCTCGAAGTTCGAGGTCAGGTAGACCACCTGCTGTTCGTGCGGTGTCAGCGTGCTCTTCGAGAACAGGTCCCACAGCGCGGCATAACCGGCCAGCAGCACGGGCGACTCCGCCATATTCGCCTGAAGATTGGGGACGAAACCAAAGGCGCGCTTCGTGTCTTCGAGGCTGGCCTTCGAGGCGGCCGGTGCGGTGTCGATTGTGTAGGTTTGGAAGTTGCTCATCGTGTTGCTCCTGTTGGTTGACGGTGAGCAAATGATGAGGGTCAGCGCTTTTTCAAAGAAGGCAGGCGCCGTCGATAACAGTCATTCCAGGGAGGCATAAAGCGAGGGAGCATTAAAGTGAGCGGACGGAGAAACGCAAACGGCTTACGCACCTGGAAGAATCGTTCAAGGCTCGGTCGACTGCCTTCGATCATTCGGCGTTGGCACGGGACGGGCCCGCTTCAACTTCGAAAGCGGACGCACAACCTGCGGGGAGCCATTCGCTGCTTGGAGTCGAAGATTGACCACTCCACCAAGCGCACAATCGATCTCCCTTCGTTGAAGAGGAGATTGTCATGGAAACGCTTACTTCTTCCGGCGCTCGCCGTGTGCCGTGGAACAAGGGGAGGTTGACCGGTCAGAAGCCTCCGTTGAAGCTTCGGGAAATCTGGGGGATTCGAACGAGGCTGCAGATGTCGTCCAACGCCCGCGAACTGGCGATGTTCAACCTTGCGATCGACAGCAAGCTTCGGGCGTGCGATTTGACGCGCTTGCAGGTCCAGGACGTTTGCCTTGGAGGGCATGTGGTCTCGCGAGCGACGTTTATGCAACAGAAGACGCAGCGGCCAGTACAGTTCGAATCACCGAGCAGACCCGGCAGAGTGTCGCGAGCTGGATTTCGGCACGTGGGCTGAAGCCCACCGACTATCTGTTTCCGGGTCGCCTGCACGCGTCCGCGCACCTGTCGACGCGTCAGTATGCACGCATCGTGCATCGTTGGGTCGCATCAATTGGACTTGATGATGCCGCGTATGGCACTCACACGATGCGCCGCACGAAGGCAGCCCTGATCTATCGACGCACCAAGAACCTGCGCGCGGTCATACGAAGCTCGAGAGCACAGTTCGATATCTTGGTATTGGGGTGGACGACGCGCTGGAGATGGCCGAGCAAACCGAAGTCTGATAGCTGTCGGCCGGTGAGCGGGCGCTTGCCGGCCATCGTCGGTCATACAGGCAGCCACTCGTGAAGGCAGTTGAGCGACGGTAACACTGGAAGAAGCGGCCATTGCCGCGCGGAAGCAAACGGCAAAGTGGCCGGCCAATCACGTCGCGCAGCAGTTGGCAACTTCAGGCAACCTCAGCGATTCGGTAGTCGAGGCTATCAATGACGGCTTCGGCCTCAGAACGTTGCGTGTGGAGGTTGATCGCACTCGTCGCGAAGTTCAGAGCACTTCCTATCCGGGCAACAATCCGACCGCCCTGTAACTGCTCATCAAGGTGTCGAACAAGGCGATGTCTGCGCGGCCGCGCGCCATCAGTTGAGCGCCGGCCACTGCGGCGTAAATAGCGCACGCGCGCTCTTGGCTCCCCTCGGCAGTGACGACGCCCGACGCTTCCAAAGACTTACGGAGCCAGGCCACGTTGACGTCAGCAAAAGTCTGCACTTCCTTTTTGACTGCGTCAGGCAGATCGTCATATTCCGCGGCCATAAAGCTGCTCAAGCACATGCGGTTGTCACACTCTAGAGACCGGCGAAACGTCTCCGGGTAACGACGCAAACTGACGAGCGGATCGCTTGACGACGCTGAGAGTTCTTCTAGGGCAACGGCCGCGTCTTCGTAGTATCGTCGCGCGACCGCCGCCGCGAGGTCCGCTTTGCTCGCGAAATGATGGTAGATGCTGGCCGCTTTAATGCCGACCTCCTGCGCGAGTTCTCGAATGTTGAGTCCGGTGTACCCGTGCGCCTGCGCCATTCTTGTCGCAGCCGCGAGGATCCGGTCCCCTGAGCGGGCGATGGCCTCATCAGTCATCACAGCCTTGGTAAAAAATGGTTGACCCGACGCATTGTACCGCTTAAAGTCATCCCTAACAAACGTTAGGTTGATATCTTGGTGTCGCAGGAATAGCGGCATTTTTCTGGCCCATGCACCCTAACTAATGTTCGGTAGGCGCTACGTAATTCGATCAACCGCAACGGCAACGGAACAATCATGACCTCGGAACTGTTCTATCTCGACGCTACCCGTCTCGCTGAACTCATCCGCATGCGCGAAGTCTCGCCGGTGGAAGTTGTGCAGGCGCACCTTGACCGCATCGACGCTGTCGACTCGAAAGTTAACGCCGTTGTTACGGTCGCGCACGATGCGCTCAAAGCCGCCAAGGCTGCTGAAGCGGCTGTGTTGTCGGGTAAGGCTCTGGCCCCGCTGCACGGCGTGCCTTTCACCGCCAAAGATTCGATTGACACGGCCGACGTGGCGACTCAGCGTGGCTCGCCGATCTTTAGAGGACGCATCCCTGGCACCGATGCGACCAGCGTTGCGCGGTTGAAAAGAGCGGGTGGCATCCTCCTCGCAAAAACAAACTTGCCGGAATTTTCATATTGGATCGAAAGCGACAACCTGCTCAGTGGACGATCGAATAACCCGTGGGACCTGGAGCGCACGCCGGGCGGCTCGAGCGGTGGCGAATCGGCGGCCATTGCAGCAGGAATGTCGCCGCTTGGACTTGGCACCGATCTGGCGATCTCCGTGCGCGGGCCAGCTGCTCAGACCGGCATCGCCTCGCTGAAGGCAACTCACGGACGCGTACCGATGACAGGCATCTGGCCGCGCGCTCCGCGCCGCTTTTGGCACGTGGGTCCGATGGCCCGCAGCATTCGCGACCTGGCGCTCGCGTTCTCGCAGCTGTCAGGTCCCGATGGGCACGATGCTTTCGCCAGCGGTACCGTCCCGTTTGATGCCGGCCTGCGTCAGTCTGCGGACCGTCCGCTGCGAGTGGGCTGGATGGTGGGGCCCGGCTTCGGACCAGTCGACCCGGAAGTTGCCGCCACCGTTGAGGCAGCAGCGAAGGCGCTCAAGAACTTCGACATTCTCGTGGAGCCCGTGCGCATTCCTGCGCTGGAGCGCGACTTCGCTCTCGATGTCTTCAACCGCCTGCACGTCATGGAAATGAAGCCGGCTTTCGCCGAAGCAACAGCAGGTCGCGGTCAGGACGAACTCTACAAGATGGCCCAAACGATGCTGGCGTTGCCCGATACGTCGATGAAGGACTATATCGATGCCGAGCAGGCTGCCGAGCGTCTTCGGGACGGATACGCCGAATACTTCCGGACATACGACGCGTTGATCACGCATGTGCTTCCCATCCCGGCTCACAAGCACGGCGTGGACACGTTCGCGATCGATGGTCACTTGGTAGATGCGACTTATCTTCAGGGCGCAACTGTGCCATTGAACGTCACGGGTTTGCCTGGCATCTCAATGCGATTCGGCACGAGCACGGAGGGCCTGCCGATTAACGTGCAGATCGTCGGCAGTTGGCAGGATGAATCAACCATTCTTCACGTGGCGTCGCTGCTCGAATCGGTCAGCCCTGTGCGCGATCTGCATCCGACCATCTGAGTGCCCAGCGATTCGTCCGTCGCGAAAAAGCGGAGATCAATCGGCGATGACAGGTAGCGTCGAAAAATGTTACGCGTCACAGCCAGAGAACGCGACGGATAACCGCTTCCGTTCCGTCAAGAGACCTTCAGTCTCCCGGGGATCGCACGAGCGCACGTCGGTGAGACTGATGCAGTCCTCGTCGTCTGCGATGCCCAGCATCGTAGGAGCACAGTGCCGCCGCCAGGACGGCGGCGCGCCGAGCCGAACAGTCGGGTGGGCGCGACAAGCTGCCAGTAGACAATCGACAAAACACCGTGCGCTGCTCGGCGCGTACAGCGACGCTCGATTCGCTCGTCAGCAAGAGAAGGAAACCATGGCTCCGTTCTCTGGGCACAAACTGCTTCATTCATGCAGGGCGCCAGCGTTATCGCGTCATTTTTCAAACGGGTTGTATATACACGGCTAAATATTTTTTTAGGGCAAATCAGGCGCTCTATTCAACAGTTGTCCGCGAGAGTGCCGGGCCGCACGAAAAGAGGGGGGACGGCGCTGTGCCCAATAAGCAATGGGTGTGCATGTGTAGCATCACGGGCAACGCGCCACGCGCTTTGCGCATGCGTCATGCGCTCCAGGTTGCGACGGACATGTGATCGCGCCGGGCTCGCTTGCGTCGGCGCCGTCAGCGGTTCACATTCAGTTTTAGGGAGTGACGACCGCCGGCCGCTTTGCGCGGGCGACCAGGAGACGGGTAATGAGAAACGACGGACCGCCGCCGCGGCGCGTGACACACGAAAAACAGCTCCGGGTCGGCTCCGGCTTTTTCGGTCGGTTGCTGGCCGTCATCGTCGGCGCGGTTGTGCTTGTGGGGGCTGCGATGCTTTCGTTGATACTGCTCGCAGTGCTGTTCGGGGTGGGCACGATTGTCGCCGGCTACATCTGGTGGAAGATTCGAGAGCTTCATGGACAGCCGCGTGCGTTTAGTGACGACGGCCAGATCGTCGACGTAGAGGTGACCCACAAGGATTCTCGCGTTGGTGATTCTCGGCGCCGCTGACGATCTCAAGGCTATGGTGGGCGCGCCGCCGGCCGCTAGGGGTAGCCAAATCGCCCCGTTACTCTCGGGCAGCGCTGAAGCAAACGCGGCGGTACGCGCCAGCGCGAACGACCGGAACTTTCTCGGTGGGCGCCCGCTAAGAACACGTCATGCGGTCAGGGACTGCGCTCGCGTCGGACGCAATGTCGCGCGTGTCAGGCGGCCGTACGTGCGCCGTTTCGCTCGCAACTAACTTCAGGAGTGGGACATGCAACTTGGAATGATTGGACTGGGGCGTATGGGCGCCGCCATGGTCAGGCGCCTTTCGACGGCCGGTCAGCAGTGCGTCGTGTTCGACGTCCAGCCCGAAGCGGTGCAGCGTCTCCAGCAGGATGGCATTGCCGGCGCGTCGTCGCTCGAAGAGCTGGTTGCGAGGCTACAGAGGCCGCGCGCCGTGTGGCTGATGGTGCCTGCCGCGGTGGTCGACCCCACGCTTGACAAGCTGGTGCCGCTGCTAGAGCCGGGCGACATCATGATCGACGGCGGCAACTCCCATTATCACGACGACATCCGTCGCGGGAACGCACTAGCCGTGAAAAAACTGCATTACGTCGACGTCGGCACGAGTGGCGGTGTCGCGGGCCGCGAACGTGGATATTGCCTGATGATCGGCGGCGAGAAGGACATCGTGAAGCATCTCGAACCGGTGTTCACCGCGCTCGCGCCCGGCGTCGCCGCCGCGCCGCGCACAACTGAACGCCAGCAGGACGATTGCACCGCCGAACAGGGATTCCTCCATTGCGGACCGCTGGGTGCGGGTCACTTCGTCAAGATGGTCCACAACGGGATCGAGTACGGGATGATGGCGGCCTACGCGGAGGGACTGAACATTCTGCGTCACGCGAACGCCGGCAAGGCATCGCGCGAAATCGATGCTGAAACCTCACCTTTGCGCGATCCTCAGTTCTATCAATATGACCTGAAACTTGGGGACATCGCCGAGGTGTGGAGGCGTGGCAGCGTGATCAGTTCGTGGCTGCTTGACCTGATCGCAGGTACGCTGTCGCGCGACGGGGAACTCCGGGAATTCGCGGGAAGGGTATCGGATTCGGGCGAGGGGCGCTGGACCATCGACGCCGCGATCGACGAAGGCGTGCCTGTGCCGGTGCTGAGCGCAGCGCTGTTCGCACGCTTCTCGTCGCGCGGCGAGGCGGACTTCGCGAACCGGGTGCTCTCGGCGATGCGCAAGGATTTCGGAGGGCACACGGAAAAGCCGGACGCTCCGGCCAGTTGAAGCGAGTCGGCGGGAGGGGGACGACGTGCGTTGCAGCCGTGTGTGCGGCGTCAAGCTAACGGTAAGGGAATAACGTATGCGGTGTGCTGCTCATCCCGGTCAGATCGAGGAGCAAACGTCATAGCAGACGATAGTCCGTCGTTCTCTCTCCGCAAGCTGATGCAGGGAGCCGCCGCAGGGATGGCAACGGGCATTAGCAGGAACCACGCTCGCGCAGGACAGCGCAAGCGGTCCCGCCGTGACCGCTGCGTCTCCTACCGCATTGCCGGGTGATCCACGCGGCCTTTATCTGCATCCGCCATTTCCTGAGCAGCAGCAACCGTGGCCCGGTTTGGCAGGCGCGATGAGTCCGCGCCCCGACCATGGCGAAAAAACAGCTATCACGGCGCGGGCCTGCTCGCTGGCCGTAAGGCTTTGATTACTGGCGGGGACTCGGGCATTGGCCGCGCGGTCGCTATAGCGTTTGCGCGCGAAGGCGCCGACGTCTCAATCGTCTACCTGCCCGCCGAAGAGCCCGATGCGCGCGAAGTCGTACAGTTAGTGAAGGCGGCGGGGCGGACGGCGATAGCGATTGCCGGCGATATCCGTAACGAGTCCTTCTGCGTGAGACTTGTGGATACCGCGGTCAACGGCATGGGCGGCCTCGACATCCTCGTCAATAACGAGGGCCGGCTGCAGAGCCACGATTCGATTCTCGATATCACGACCGAACAGTCTAAGTGGACGTTGCGCACCAACCCGTCGGCAGCGCGGGCACGACTTCGCCCCAAAGAATTTGCGCAGGCGATGCGCCTAGAGTCCGGAAGAAGTCGCTACCGTTGCGATCCGTCGTGCGGATTTTCATCGACCTGAATGTGTCCGCGCTCGACAACTCGGTCTTCGCAAAGACGTTCTGCCCCGGCCAGGCGATGGTGAAAAGCAGCTTCTGGTTAAACCTCTTGAATTCCCCGTCGAAATACGGTCGCGCTAACTTCCAGAAGGTCTTCATTTCGTCGAAACCGGACACGAGATAAGGTACGGAGCCCGCGCCCAGTACGGGGGAAGTGCCTACCTGCTGGGAGAACATGAACGTGCCGGTGGGCACGAGGCCGTCACGGATCGCACCGAGCATTTCAGGTCCCTTGAAGCCCAACTGACCGCCAGCATGGACGGTAATCTTCACTTCGTTGTTCGTGGCGGCGGCGACCTCCGTCGCGAACTCTTCCAGCTCCGCGCATGCCATGGGGAATAGCATCGATGTTCCCCTTCCCGCGAGTGATGATGGCGGGCTGGACTCAACGGGGCGCGGTCCTTCTTGGAGCGGCATGAACGCTTGATCTTGAAGCGACGATAGACAGGACGGCGGAAATGGTCAGACTGCCGCCGATGCACATCATTGCGACGACCAGTGCCCTGGCCAGGGTCGTCGAATCCGGTGAAGTCCCCGCGACACTAAAGAAGACGCCGCCGATGACCGCCACTCCCAGTGCTGCGCTGATTTGCAACGCCGAATTCGTGATGCCCGCGATCATCCCGGAACCGGTCGCCGGTGCGCGATTGATAACCGAGCGCACCAGCGTTGGCAGTGCCCAGCCCTGACCGAATCCCAAGAGAGCTACCGCCCCGATCAGCGGAAACTGAGCCGGCATCCGTCCGGGCACGCCGGCCACGAGGGCGGCGAGGAGTATGCAGCCCGCGACCTCGAGCATCATGCCGATGGCGGAGACGCGGTCGCCGAAGAGGCGGATGGCCAGCGGAGTCGTCAGTGGCCCGATGAAGGCGCCGACGCCGAACGGCAGGAAAACCAGCCCTGTCTCGAATGGGCTCATGCCAAGTGCCGCCTGGAGGTAGACGGAGAATGTCAAGAAGAAAGCAGAGACGACGTAAAAGAAGAGGACGCCCGTAAGTCCGCTCATCAGGCCAGGCCTGCGGATCAACTCCACGCTGATCAGGGGCACGCCGCCTCGGCGGGCGTAGGCCATCTCATATCGGCAGAAGCCAACCCCAGCGACGGGGCACGCGATGAGCATTGCGCAGGCCCACCACGGCCAATCCAGCTCCCGCCCTTCGACCAGAGGCACGATGAGCAGTCCGAGCGTGAGCGCGCAGAGCAGCACCCCGATCCGGTCTACAGGTGCCGGGCTGTCACCGCGGACGTCGGGTAGCAACGGCAGCCCGAAGATCAGGACGGCGGCGACGACGGGCAAGTTGATGAGAAAGACGACGCGCCACTCCAGGTGAAGGATGTCCGCAGAGATCAACGCGCCCCCGAGCGCCTGCGCGGCTACAGCGGCTAGCCCCACCGCGGCGCCGTAGAGGCCTAAGGCGCGCGCACGCTCCTTCTCTGGGAATAGGGCGTGAAGGGAGGCCAGTCCTTGCGGCGCCATGGCGGCGGCGCTCAGGCCCTGCAGCACCCGCCCGAGGATCAGTATGGCGGGCGACGATGCGAGGCCGCAGATCACCGATGTCAGTCCGAAGCTCGTGACGCCGATCAGGAAGATCCTGCGCCGGCCGAAGAGGTCGCCTAGCCGTCCTCCTGTGATTAGGAAGACCGCGTAGGCCGCGGCATATCCGGAAATGACGAGTTGCAGCTCCGCAGCGCTCGTGTGGAGAGTGCCTTGGATGGACGGCAGGGCGACGTTCACGATGAAGAAGTCCAGCGGAGGCAGAAATGCGCCCACCAGCAACACCGCGAACGCTGACCATCGACGCGTGGAAGAGGTTGTCATATGCATAAGTCTCGGCGGCCGTGAGCCGCGTCAAGCCGGGCGGCCGAAGCGTTCCGTTCCCGCGATGGGGTGCCAGTTCTGAAGCGGCGTGGCGTAGTGCATGGTGAAGGTGCGCTCCAGGAATGCCCAGCGGCCTTCGCGTCGCTGATAGATGTCGCGGTATTGGCCGCTCACCTGGAGCGCGCCCTGATCGACGTCGTAAAAAAGACAGTCCGCCGCCACCAGGCCGTGGCCGTTGTCACCGTCCACCGTGATCAGGGCATTCGCCATCCAATGATGCATATGGGGCATGCGTTTCATGTTGATGCGTGCTTGCGCCAGGATGGCTTCCAGTCCGTCGGAGTTGCCGTTCGCGCCAAGGTGCAGTCGCGAATCGGGGTGCCAGAGCGCGGCCAGCAACTCGATGTTCATGGTGTCGAATGCCTCGGCGTAGTTACCGATCAGCGCATCGATGGCGAAGCGGCTTTCGATGGCGTCAAGACGTGCTTCTAGTTCTTTGGACATTGGTTTATTCCATACCGAGTGGTACATAAATAACTAAAAAAATGCGGAGTTCGTGTGGTGACCCCGCGCTGCTCCGACTTTACATACCGAGTGGTACACATTTAAAGGAATACGGAAGGCGGTGTCAACCGCTTTCTTGAATGGCCTGCCGTCATGCACGAGAGGTGATGAGTCGGGACTTGCTCCTGAATTGTGTATCGACTAGTATGTATATTTCGACTGAGGGGGATGTCCATGGTTCAGCGGGGTCGGCCACGCACGTTCGACCGCGATGCGGCGATCATTTCGGCGATGCATCTGTTCTGGGAACATGGCTATGAATCGACGTCTTTGTCGCAGTTGAAGGCAGCGATCGGCGGGGGCATCTCCGCGCCCAGCTTCTATGCGGCCTTCGAGTCCAAGGAGGCGCTGTACAAGGAGGCGCTGGAGCGATACATGGAGATTTATGGCAAGGTGACCCGTAGTCTCCATGACACGTCGCTCCCGCCACGGGAGGGCGTGTTCCTGGCGCTGCTCCGGTCGGCAAGGATGCAGACTGAGAGTGGCCACCCGAAAGGCTGTATGGTCGCGCTGGGCGTTGTCGGGGCCAGCTCCACCGGCAGCGAAGCCGTCACCCAGTTGCTCCGTGAGGTGCGCACTCGCACGCGCGCCGGCTTCCGCGCCTGCGTAGCACGGGGCATCAAGAGTGGAGAACTGCGCAGCAGCACCGATCCGGGATCGCTGTCCATCGCGCTCGACTGCTTTTTCCAGGGATTGTCTGTGCTCGCCCGCGATGGTGTGCGGCATGCCGTCATCGAGAAGGCCGTGACCGACGCGATGGGGGTCTGGGATGCCGCCGTGGACCAGCCGATGCCTGAGGAGGTCTGCAAGACTGTCCCGAAGTAGATCAGCTTAGCGCCTGTCGACAAAATAGACGGGGCAGCGCGAGTTCCTTCGACCAGGTGAAGCGCTTGGTGCCGTGCAAGGCACTCGTGCAGACCGTCGAGTCGCCTTGGGCCAACAAGGCGCATCGCTTGAACGGCGCATTGTGCAAGTCAGTGGGTACGCGATGGCGAAGCCTTTCGGTTGCTTGGGGGTTTGGCGACACGGCCGCCGGGACTCTTCGATAGCGCTTTGACATTTGTTTCGTTGCGAACCAACGCACGAATGCCCGCGGCCGCGAAGCGTACGAGGTCCGAATAATGCGCTGTCGACTGCTTTGCGCGGTCCTGTGCGCCTAGTCGCATCGCCCGGCCATTGAGTGCATGGGCCTGCTGCCGCGCTCCGACGGAGAAAAGATACGCCCACACCGCCTGCTCGTGTGCGATGCCAGGCACGACCGTAGGTAGGGCGTCGATGATTCGCTCCGCAATCGGGTCATAGTAAGTCTCGCGGATTCGCCGCGAACGCTCGTCGCTGCCGAGGCTGACCGACGCCACCAGCTGCACGTAAAGTGCCAGATTCACGGCATCCTCGCCATGAAAAATCTCTGACAGCGGCGTGAAGGCGATCGTCAGCACGTCTTCGACGGTGGCGGTGCGTTCGCTCGCGAACAGGTCGTCGAGCAACTTGCCACGGTGTTGATTGATCGCCGACGAGCGCCGCTCGAATACGGCCTCGTAGAGCTTGTCCTTGGTCGCGTAGTGGTAGTGCAGGAGCGCCTGCGCGACGCCCGCTTCGTCCGCGATGTTTCGCATGCTCGCGCCGGCATAACCATGCTCGCCGAACACCCGCTCGGCCGCATTCAGGATCGCGGACAGGCGCGTAGCCGGCGCGCGGTTGGGTTCCTGGGCACCGTTGCCGGCGGAAAACTTCCATAGACGTGTGAGGCGTCGGAAGTCCGGAGCTGGGTGACGTGGTCGCCAAAACGGAACGATATGACTCCGAGTGCAACCACTGATCAGCGTCTTTCCGGCCTTCTTTATGGAGTTCCTCGAGAAACTCTCTCACGGTTACAGCCGTGGACGCATAGCCAAGCGTACGCATATAGTCCTGGTTGGTAATGCCGAAAAGATTCAGTACGGGGCGCGATGCGTCGATTTACGCGCGGAGGCGGAACGCCTTCGCCACGCTCATCATGTCTCCCGCATCAAGCAGACGCCGCCGCCATCGCGCCCGGTGTCGCCAGGTGGCAAGCATGGCTTTGCGAAACAGCTACTGGAGGCTGGTATGCCATTTCTCGGCCCGGAACGTGTGGTGCGAACGCGCTGCGTCTGTTGCGGCGCTCTGCTCCATGTCGTTGCCGCACCGGCCGGCATATCAACTTCCTCAACGATACGCCCTTGTCACACGTGAAGCAGCTCGGTATGGATTCACTGCTCAACGAAGCGCGATGGCGAACGCAGTCAATGGACCAATGCGGACACGGGCAAAAGTGTGAAGATCGACGCAAACAGATGGTATCCACAGTTACGGCGCGACGGCGCATTGCTACCGTGCGTCTGCGTCGGCATGAGCCGGTTCCGTGTCCATCGCCTGCGCGCTGGTCGCGCATCCTCGCGGCGATGCATTCAAGGTACGAATGCATCAATCGGCCTTGATCTCGTACCCGGAACGCGTGTTCAAACGTTTTTGCAGCGCCGAGTCGGTCTTCCCCGTGCCACAAAGGACAGGATGGAGGCTCATCGGCTTGCCATCACGGCTTGTGCCCGACGGTGTCATCAACCGACGCGCACGTGACGGCGCGTCAGGGTGCTGTGTTTCTCACGGCGGGGCGGGACGCGGATGCGTCCACGGGACCGTACAACTATCTTCAGCACCTCAAATTCGCCGTCATGGTGCAAGGCGAGGCGCGCAGGGGTGACTGGAGCGTCTTCGCGGACACGATCTACAACTTCGGGCGGCACGCGAGTTCGGTCAATGCGACGAACGGCCAGTTCCGCCCGGGCGAAATGGCGCAGAGTCTCGAAACCAGTTTTCGCGGCGCGCTGAACCAGATAGGCGCCGGGCGCACGGTCAGGCGACAGTCGGGAAACATTGATGTGGTCGAGGGGATGCGAACAACCACGGCTACAAATGACGACGCTTGCGCACTCACCGCCGTGTCGATAACCCGCGCGCACGCTGCCGCTGCATGCTGTCTGAAACACTCTATACTTTTCTGGCGAGACGCCCGCCGCCAGGTAGGCAGTGCTCTGTGTGAAGCATTCCAGGAGTATCCATCTTTCGGTATTGACTGGAGCAGCACATGAAGAAGTACTTCTTTACCGGCGCCGCGCTGGTCATCCTGACGGGGACTGCGCATGCCCAGAGCAGTGTGACGCTTTACGGCCT
>NZ_JACFYJ010000107.1:0-23687 GCF_037126505.1 Paraburkholderia bengalensis | reverse complement strand
GCCGCCGGCGCGCATCCACGGCGCGCGCATCACGATGACGGTCGCGCAAGCCGTCGTCGACAATGTGGAGATGGCGGAAGTCACTGTCGAGGACAACGGCCCCGGTGTGCCGCCGAAACAGCAACCGGACCTCTTCAAGCGCTTTTTCCGTGGCGACGGCCAGGGCCAAAGCGACGGCGGCGTCGACGGCGGCGCAGGTCTCGGCCTCGCGATCGTGCATGACATCATGGCGCTGCATCGCGGCAGCGTGCATTACGAAGACGCCGCGGAAGGCGGCGCACGCTTCATCGTGCGCATTCCTGTCGCGACGGGGGCGGTGCTGCTCGAACCGCCAGACGCGCGAGAAACAAAAAAACCGGCGCATGCGCCGGTCGATCCTTGATGCCCGTTGCCGAACGCGCGCTGCCCGGCGGATAGCCGAAGCGCGCGCCCATTATTTCTTCTTCTTCGACTTTTTCTCGTCTTTCTTGTCCGGCTGCGCGAGCATCGTGCCGCGGCACTTGCGCGCGCCGCAGCGGCACTCGTATTCCTTCTTCAGCTTCTTGGTCTGACGCGCGTCGATCACCAGCCCGTAGTCGTAGAAGAGTTCTTCGCCCGCTTCGATATCGCGCAATGCGTCGATAAAGACGTGGCCGTCGATTTCTTCCGCTTCGCAATTCGGCGCGCAGGAGTGATTGATCCAGCGAGCGCTGTTGCCCTTCACCTTGCCGTCGATCACGTCGCCGCTGTCGAGCGCGAAGTAGAATGTGTGATTCGGTTCGTCGGGATTATGGGGGTGCCGACGCAACGCTTCCTTCCAGGAGATCCGTTCGCCCTTGTATTCGATCAGCCGGTCGCCGGCCGCGATCGGTTCGAGTGCAAACACGCCTTTGCCGTGCACGCCCGATTGACGCACAGCGATCCTGCGTGAACTCATTGAATCAATCCTTTGTAGAACGGTGGATGAGCAAACTCTGTTCGCCGACGCCTCCGCGCGTGGCACGCCGTTCGCGCCGCATTCGCACGCAAGGCTTTTCTGACGCGGATAGCAAACGCGGCGCCGTGCTGGCGCCGCGTCGACATGCAACGCTCCAAGCGTCACAACCGAAATCGTACACGGATGATATGGATTCGTTCAACCGTCAGAAGCGCGGAACGCGCGCCCATTGCGTGGACGTCGGCACATGTTGGCGGTTGAACGCAACGCCTCAGCGTTGTCCGAACGAAATATCGCCGAACAGCGCCTTCTGCTCGCGTGGCTGCGAGCGCCAGTATTGCGGCGGAGCGTCGACAGTCGCGCCCAGCTGCGCGGCGGCATGCCACGGCCAGCGCGGATCGTAGAGCATCGCGCGCGCCATCGCGACGAGATCCGCGTCGCCCTCTTCGATCAGCTGGTTTGCATGCGCCGGATCGGTGATGAGGCCGACGGCCACTGTCGTGATGCCCGTCGCTTCCTTGACGGCCTTCGCGAACGGCACCTGATAACCGGCGGAAAGCGGAATCTTCTGCAGCGGCGACACGCCGCCCGTCGATACGTCGACCCAGTCGCAGCCGCGCTTTTTCAGCTCGTGCGCGAACGCGATCGTGTCTTCGATCGTGATGCCGCCGTCCACCCAGTCCACGGCCGACACCCGCGCACCGACCGGTTTGTCGGTAGGAAATGCGGTGCGCACGATGTCGAAGATTTCGAGCGGGAAACGCATGCGGTTTTCGAGCGAGCCGCCGTATTCGTCGGTGCGCTGGTTCGCGAGCGGCGACAGGAACTGATGCACCAGATAGCCGTGCGCGGCGTGCACTTCGAGCGCATCGATGCCGAGGCGCGCGGCACGCCGCGCCGAGGCGGCAAACGCCTCGCGAATCCGGTTGAGGCCCGCGGCGTCGAGCGCGAGCGGCGGCTCTTCGCCTTCCTTGTGCGGCAGCGCCGACGGCGCGTGCGGCAGCCAGCCGCCTTGGGCGACGGGAATCAGTTGGCCGCCTTCCCAGGGCACGTGGCTCGATGCCTTGCGCCCGGCGTGCGACAGCTGCATCGCGACGTGAATCTTCGAATACTTGCGGATCGCCGCAAGCACCGGCTTGAGCGCTTCTTCCGTGGCGTCGTCCCACAAGCCGAGATCGCCGGGCGTGATGCGGCCATCGGGCTCGACGGCCGTTGCCTCGATGCACAGCATGGCTGCGCCCGACAGCGCAAGATGTCCGAGATGGATCATGTGCCAAGCGGTCGCTTCGCCGCGTTCGGCGGAATACTGACACATGGGTGACACGATGATGCGGTTGGGCAGCGTCACGCTACGCAGCGTGAGCGGAGTGAAAAGTGCGCTCATGATTGTGGTATCGCCCATCGAATTCGAGAGCGATTGAGGATAGCACCGGGTCGGAATTGCTGCAGACGGCGCCCTGCCCCGACGCTGACCTTTGCCGCAGCGACTGCGAACGTGCGATCAGCCGGGATCGGCGGGTGTATCGAGCCGCTTCGACCACGACTCGACTTGCCCGCTTTCGAGCCGCCTCACCGCCGTCTTGCGCCACGAATGCGCGAGGGCGTCGAGTTGCGCCATGCTGGCGAGCGACTCGCGATCGTCGCGATCGACATATAGCACGCGCAACAGACGATCGACCGTCCATTGCGCATGCGGACGCGCGAGCCGTTCGATCGTATCGCCGGCGCCGATTTCGCCCGCTTCGAGCACGCGGTAGTACCAGCCGGTGCGGCGCGTGTCCTGCACGGCACGCGACATATCGGCGCGCGCGAAACGCAGGTTCAGCTTCCAGCACGGCTGTCGCGGCTGCGAAACCTGCACGATCGCGCCGCCCATCCGGTACACATCGCCGACGCAGACGTCCGTTTCCGTGAGACCCGACGTGCTGATGTTCTCGCCGAACGCCCCGCGCGCGTCGAGCCGCACGAGGCCATCGGTGCCCGCTTGCCATTCGTGCCGCCAGCTGGCGTAGTGATCGAACGGATAGTGGTGCAGCGCCTTTTCCGGACCGCCGTGAACCTTGAGTTCGGCCTGCTGATCACCTTCGATTCCCGTTTCGCCGAGCCACGCGCGGCCATCGACGGGCGTCTTGCCGATCGCGCTCGACCGGCCCGCGCCCAGCGGGGCAATTTTGCCGGCAAGCACGGCATCGACGATGTGGACGCGGTTGTTCACGGAAGTCACGTGGAAAAATTCAGGGTTTCGTCGTGAGTTGCTGCTGATCCAGCCATTCGCCGAACATGTCGCACGCCGCGGCTTCGAGCTTCGGACCGTGCTTCACGGTGTCGGCGCGCAGCGCGCGCACATCGACGCCGTGACTCGCGATTTCGCCCGCGTTGCCGATCAGCCAGGGCTCGAAACGATCGGTGCGGATTTCGGGATGACACTGCAGCGCGAGCACATGCTTGCCCCACGCAAACGCCTGGTTCTGGCATGCGGGCGTGGCGGCGAGGTGCACGGCACCTTGAGGAAGATCGAAAGTATCGCCGTGCCAATGCAGCATCGACGTGCGCGCGGCGTCCAGATGACGCAGCGCCGACTGTTTGCCCGCTTCCGTGAGCGTCAGCGGCGTCCAGCCGAGTTCCGTCTGTCGGGACGGATAGACCCGCGCGCCGAGCACGCGCGCGATCAGCTGCGCGCCGAGGCAGATGCCGAGCGTGGGCAGGCCCGCCGCGAGGCGTTTTTCGATCATCGCGACGAGGGGCGCGATAGACGGATAGCGATCGTCGTCGTAAGCACTGATCGGCCCGCCGAGAATCACCATCAGCGAAGGCACGACGGGATCGGGCGCCTCGATACGCGCGAAGCCGACGTCCAGATAACGCACAGGAAGCCCGCGCTCGCCGAGCACCCGTTCGAGACTGCCCAGATCCTCGAAGTGCACGTGGCGTATCGCCAGAACCTCGTGACGCATCGGCTTATCCCACTGTCAGGTTGACCAGGCGCGCAACGGCGCGCCGAAAGACGCGCCGCCTGCCGATGCGCAGGCCGGCGCAAGCCAGGCCGCCCGTTCGCGCATGATCCGCGAGCAGCGGCCGGCCCCGCAGTGTAGCCGACTCTCAGGCTTGCTGCGCGAAGATCTTCCAGGTCTTCTTCTGCGTGGCGGCGTCGGCTGTTTCGTGCACCGAGCAGTCCAGACGCAGATCGGTGTCCGCCATCGACAGGTCGAGCAGCATGCAGCGATGCGGCGTCTTCTTCGGATTCTTGCTCGGTTCGAAATGCGAGCAGGTCACGCACATCCGGTGCGGCGGAATATGGCCTTGCACTTCGAGCTGGCGCACGGTCTTCAGCAGCGTGCGATAGAAAAGCGATTGCTCTTCGTCGCGCAGCGTGCCGACCGCCTTCGCGAGGAAGTCCGGCCATTGCGCGGCGCGCTTGGCCGCCGTGCGGCCACGAGCCGTCAGGCGGACGGCGAGCGCGCGGCCGTCGTCGAGCGCGCGGCGCTTTTCCACCAGGCCCTTGCTTTCGAGCGTGCTCACGGCATCGCTGGTCGTCGCGGCCGTCAGCGCCGTTTCGCGTGCGATTTCGCCGAGACGCATCGGCCCTTTGCGCTGCATGAGCAGCACGAGGATTTCACCCTGGGTCGGCGTCAGGCCCGCGCCTTCCGCCCACTCCCATGCCTGGCTTCGCATGGCCGTGCTGAGTCGCAGCAGGCTGTGGGTCACCCGCCCGGTTGCCTGCTCTCCGTATACGCCTTCGCTCATAGTCTTTCGTTCGTTGTTGACTGCATGCCTTTGTCATTGGCATACGAATATCGATGCCGCAGGGCCGACAGTCTGTAGGGGGATGCTTCGCCGGTCAACCCGGTCTGCCTGTTAGCACTATCTCAAAAATACCCCGTAATGCGCGCCTGTTGGGGCCGCTTGCACGGGTGCTGCAACTGCACGGCGCGCCGCAGCGATGACTGCTTTCCGGACACCGACTGACGGAAGCAGAACAGCGGCAGCGACGAAAAACGACATTCTATGCGAGAGAAGCAAATCGTACAGCTAAGTTATCCCATGCGATCTGTGGATAACCACGGGATAAGACAGGGGACGGCTTGTGCGCCGATTCTTGATAACGCGCGCGCGCCGGCACGGCGGCAAATTGTTCTCCCAGGGCTGCGGCCGCGCCGCACGCATGATCCGCGCGGTTATCGTTTACGCAGCTCGTTGACTTTGCAGGGAATTATTCAGTTGTCCACAGACGAGCGCAATGCTTGTTAACTACTACTACGTTTGTATACGTAAACTTTGAGAAAACCTAGTGTGCGCGTCATCGGCGTTCGATAAAACAAAAAACCCGCAAAAAGCGGGTTTTCCGGATGCCGCTCAAACGGCAGACAATGATCGCCGATGCGGCCGGGTTCGTCGAACTGGATCGTCGACCCACTGCGCGTGAATCAGGCGCGCCACTGCAGGCATTGCTGGCGGACCGCCTCGTGCAGCGATTTCTCCTGTTCGACCACGTTGCGCAGCCACGTCGCGTCGTTCATCTGGCCGCGCGCGATTGCGCCGATTTCCTCCAGCGCCTTGCCCGAGCCAAGCGCCTCCGCGTGCGGCGCGATGCGCTCGAGCGTGTGGATGATGTCTTCCGAAATCGTGCGGCGTTCGCCCGTCTGCGGATCGATGCAGGTGCCCGCCAGCCCGAACCGGCACGCCTCGAAACGGTTGAACGTGTAGACGAGGTAATCGTCTTCCATGGGCGTGAGCGGTTTGTCGAGCAGCAGATGGCGAGCGAGCGTCTGGATGTAGCAGGCGATCGCCGCCGCGCGATCGACGGAAAGCGGCGTGTCCATCACGCGCACTTCGATGGTGCCGAAGCCGGGCTTCGGGCGGATATCCCAGTAGAAGTCCTTCATGCTGTTCACGACGCCCGTGTGAACCATCTTCGAAAAATATTCTTCGAAGCTGTCCCACGTAAGGACGAACGGCGCGCGGCCCGACAGCGGGAACGCGAACACGGAATTCAGGCGTGCCGAGTGAAAGCCCGTATCGACGCCCTGCACGTACGGCGACGACGCCGACAGCGCGATGAAATGCGGAATATAGCGCGACATCGAATGCAGCAGGAACAGCGCGCTATCGGCATCGGGACAGCCAATGTGCACGTGCTGGCCGAACACGGTGAACTGTTTTGCAAGGTACCCGTACAGTTCCGAAAGGTATTGAAAGCGCGGCGTATCGACGATCTTGCGCTCGCTCCATTGCTGGAAAGCGTGCGTGCCGCCGCCGCACAGGCCGACGTTCAGCCGGTCCGCCGCGGTGACGAGCACGTCGCGAATGGTTCGCAGGTCGGCGACGGCCTGTTCGTGCGACGTGCAGATGCCCGTCGACAGCTCGATCATGCTCTCGGTGATTTCCGGCGTGATATTGCCGGGGATCTTTTCGTCCTTGATGAGCCGGAGCAGATCCGTCCCTGCTTTGGTCAGATCATAGTCATGCGTATTGACGATCTGCATCTCGAGTTCGACGCCGAAGGTGAACGGCTTCGAATCGATAAAGGCTTCGAGTGACATGGCGTTTCCTGATTCGGGTCGGCGGGATTCCGTCCGTTGAGGACGGCGCCCGGCCGGATTCACTGTCGAATGCGGCAGCCGCAGGCGCAGGCTGCCTGAAAAAATGTTCGACGCCGCGTCGGTTTTACTCGCGGCGCTCGCCGACGAGTGCCAGCGAGCGGTACACGAGCCACGGTCCGACGAGCTGAAGCACCACGATTGCGCACATCGTGATCGCGCGCAGCGTCGGGTCGAAATTCGGATAGAGCTGGTAGGTGTCGTCGACGAGCAGATACGCGAGCGCCGACATCGGCGAAAGCGACAGCCCGAGCGCAACGCCCTGTTTCATGTTGAGCCCGCTCGGCTTCGCGAACGCGAGCACGCCGACCAGTTTGGCGATCAGCCGCGCGACGATCAGCCCGACGGCGGCAATGCCGCCCGTCACGATGTCGTGCCACTGGAAGGTCGTGAGCGTCAGCACGAACAGGATTACCGTCAGCAGCCAGCCCGCCGTGCCGAAATGCTGCGGCCACAGTTGCGGGCGAGCCTCCAGATTCTTCACGATAATGCCCGCCGCCAGCAGGCTGACGATCGTCGACAGCTTGAAGATGTGCGCCACTGCGATGGCGAGCAGCACGAGGCCGAACAGCGCGACAAACGAGTGCTCATCCTGCAGATTCACGCGCTTGTAGAAGAACGTGATGGTGCGCGCGACCAGATACGCGAGGATGAACGAGCCGATCAGCAGATAAAGCGGCTGAAGAATCGTGGCGAGCAGATTGCCGAAGGCCTCCTGATGCAGCCAGCCCGACGCGAGCTTCTCGATCACGACGGCATACATGCTGTTTAGCGCCGTCAGCGTCATCAGCCGCTGCGTGACCTGGCCTTCCGCGCGCAATTCCGTTTTCAGCTGGATCACCATGGCGGGCGAAGTCGCCATCGCGATCGACGCGAGCACGAGCGCCGTCACCGTCGACACGTTCAGGAACACCAGCACGGCCAGCACCAGCACGAACGTGAGCGTCGACTCCGCGAGGCTCGACATGATGAGCCAGGTATTGCGGCGTATCCAGCGCAGATCCAGCCGGCTTCCAAGCTCGAACAGCAACAGGCCGAGCGCGACGTCGAGCAGCGGACGCGCAGTGCTCGCCGAATCCGCGTCGATCACGCCCGAGCCCGCCGCGCCCGCGATCAGGCCGATCACGGCGTAGCCGGAAATGCGCGGCAGATGCCAGGCGCGGTAGCACAACTCGCCGACAAGGCCCGCCGCGAGCAGCGCGAGGCCTGCCCAGAAAATGGCATCGGGCGTGAGCGGCCAGACTGGAAAGAATGAAAACGCCGACTTCATCGTGGTGGCTTCTCCTTTACGGCAACGGCAGACGACGCGAACGGGCAAACGCCAGCGGCACGCAAGGCGCGCGCCGCATCCGTTGCCGCGATCCGTTCGCGTCTGCCGGCGTTGCGGGTGTCAACGATCGGGTGAAAAACTGAAACGAACACGACGATGCCGCATGACTAACCATGCGCGGCCCGACGTGAGTGAAAAGAGCGCCGTCGACTTTCGAATCAGATTCTGGGGGTCAGGCAACCGTTCCATGGACGCGTCGGTTGCGGGGCAAAACACGACGCGGAAAGAACGGCGATTGTGCCACACCTTCCTTACAGTTGTCGGAAAAGCGCCGAACAGGCGCTCAAAGCGGTAAAACGTACGCTAACTTCGCGACAACAGGAAAAACCGACCGGTCTGAGCGTGCATTTCGGGAAAAACGACGCGCGCCGATCGTGCTGGCCGTTTGAGTGTTGTCGAGCCTTTCGCGTTCCGGACTCGATGCGTTCGACTGCGATCTTCGAGGACAAAACGAGCGATGCGGCCGCGCTTCGATCGGCCGCGAGCCTTTCATCAAAAGGTTTACCTGTATGTATACGTAGTAGAAGTTAACAAGGCAGGCGCTTTTCTGTGGATAACCCGGGTTTACCGAATTGAATCAGCGTTTTGCCGAGCGCATAACAGCGCGCGTTTGATGTGCGCGCACGACGGCGTTCGTCGGATAACTTTTTGAGTGGCGCGCGGGTGGTTCGAGTTACCCCGTTTACGTCCACATCGATTCCACACGAGTTGCACGCGCATTTTCCCCGGTTATCCACAGATCGACGTGGATAACTTTTCGGCGTTGTTTATTGTTCCGCCGTGCCTTGGCGCAGCGCTCGCAGCAGGAAACGAGCGGGATCGAGCGCCTCGGCGAGATCGCGTTCGATCGGCCAGGGCTCGCCTTCTATTTGTGAAGCGATCAGTTCCGCGCCGAGCGACGCCCAGACAAGACCACGCGAGCCGAACGCAAACGCGCCGTAAAGTCCCGCCGCGCGCGGCAGATCGAGCGGCCACGCGCCGCGTAGTTTCGCGGCGTCGCGGATCGCAGCGGCTTCGTCGGCGAAAGCGCCGATCATCGGCAGACGGTCGCTCGTCACGCAGCGAAATGCGACGCGCCCGTCCAGCTGCGCGGCCGTTTGCGCGAATTGAACGTCGCGCAGCTCGGGCAGCATCTGTGCGACGCGCTCGATGTTCTCGATGTGAGCATCGGCGCGCATCTGGCCGTCGGGGTCGTCGATGTCGTAGGTGGCGCCCGTCAATGTGATGCCGTTCGGCAGCGGCACTGCATACCCTTCGCCGATCACGGGCACGCGCAACGCCTTCGCCGCGCTGTCGGGCAGCAGTGTCAATTGACCGCGCACGCTGCGCGTCGGCGCATGACGCAAGCCCGCGACGCGCGCCGCTTCATGCGCATTGGCGAAGATCACGACGGGCGCGCTGGCAACGGCCGTGCCGTTTCGATCGAACACGATCCACTCGTTTTCGATGCGTTCGATACGCGACGCGTCGATGCCGAAACGCCGTTCGAGCAAGCCTTGTGCTGCTTCGCATTGCGCCGCGCAGAGCGACGCGGGATCGATCCAGCCGCCGTGCGGAAAGAGCCAACCGCCGCGCGCGACGCGCATGTTCGCAATGCGCGCGGCGTCCGAGCGGGATACGGGCGTCACGTAGTCCTTCGGGTACGCGAACGATGCGAATGCATCGGCCATCGCGTCGGCTTCGTCGTCATCGGCGGCAATCTGCAGCAGGCCGTCGGCACCGCGCAGCAGACGATGCCCGCGCCGTTCGAGATCGGTCCATCGCCGCAGCGCGTAAAGAAAGCCGGCGCGCGTGATGCGCGAGCCGACGCTGTCGTCGCGCGACATCATCGGATGGAACACGCCGGCGCGATTGCCCGACGCTTCGCGCGCCACATTCGCGTGGCGTTCCAGCGACGTGACGCGCCAGCCTCGCGCGGTGAGCCGTTCGATCGCCGCGCAGCCCGCGAGCCCTGTGCCGATCACGACAGCATGGCGTTCGCCGACAGCAAGCGGCGATGGCGGCTCGTGCCGCCGCACGCGATAGCGCGGCGCGAAGCGGCCGACGAGCATCGCGCGCTTCCAGCCGAAGCCGTCCACTTTCCGGTACTCGAATCCCGCTTGCTGAAGCCCACGCTTCACGTCGCCCGCGCTGGTGTAAGTGGCGAAGGTGGCCTGTTCGCCCGCGAGCCGCGCGAGCGCCTTGAAGATCGCAGGCGTCCACAGCTCAGGATTCTTCGACGGCGAAAAGCCATCCAGATAAAAGGCGTCCGCGCGCAACCAGAGCGTGCCTAGCGTCTGCGCTGCGTCGCCAAACACGAGCGTGAGCGTCACGCGTCCCTCGTCGAATTCCAGCCGATGCGCGCCAGGCACAAGCATCGGCCATTGATCGGCGAGTTGTTGCGCGAGCGGTGCGATCGATGCGTCCGCAACGGCCGGCGCCAGGGCCGCCAGCAGATCGTCGCGTGAAAAGGGATGCTTCTCCGTCGAAACGAAGTGCAACCGCTCGCAACGATGCGGGTCCGCACGCCATGCCGCCCATGTGACAAGGAAGTTGATGCCCATACCGAAACCCGTTTCCAGCACGGTGAACACGCGCCGCTTTTGCCAGCGCGACGGCAGCTCGTTGCCCTTGAGGAAGACATATTCCGCCTGCGCCAGTGCGCCTACGGCGCTGTGATAGATGTCGTCGTGGCGCGGCGAATACGGCGTGCCGTTGTCGCGGAACGCGAGGATAGCGGGGACGAGAGGTTCGGTCATGCGCGATGAAATGCAGTGCTGGGAGGAAAGCGGGCATCGTCGAAGCGCCCGTTTGGAAGCGCAAACGCATAGCGGCGCATACATGTCGGGGCACGCAAAGAGCCCGCCGAAATCCGCTGCAACCCCGTCCAGACGCCCTTCCAGCGCCCTTCGGGCAGTGCCGAACGTTGGCAAAAACCAACGCTGGCGGGGCTTCGAGCGATCCTGATCGCATCTATTCGATGCGTGCAACGGCAAAAATGCTGCTTTCCAAGCTGTATCAGGCGTTGCGGGGTGTAATTCTTCGAAACCCTTATCCAGATTGGGTTTGCGCTGCGCTATCATAGCAAGCGCCGCGAGGGAAGCGGCAGCACGGCGCTTGACGCAGTGCCAGGCGCGCTGCGGGTGTCCGGGGTATCCCCGAGCCGTCGCTGCTCGACGGCGCGGCGCGCGCACGTATAATCGGCGCGTTCGCGCTGTTCGTGTCAACCTAAACCAGAAAGGAACCTTAATGAACAAACAGGAACTGATCGACGCCGTCGCAGGTCAGACGGGCGCCAGCAAGGCTCAAACCGGCGAAACGCTGGACACGCTGCTTGAAGTTATCAAGAAGGCTGTGGCGAAGGGTGATGCAGTCCAGTTGATCGGCTTCGGCAGCTTCGGTTCGGGCAAGCGCGCAGCACGTACGGGCCGCAACCCGAAGACGGGCGAAACCATCAAGATTCCGGCCGCAAAGACCGTCAAGTTCACGGCTGGCAAGGCGTTTAAGGACGCTGTCAACAAGCGCTAAGTTTCAGCAGCTTGATTTGTTGACGCCCGCCATTGGCGGGTTTTTTTTTCGTCTGTGCTTTCGACAGCGGGCGTCAGGCGAGACTGCTATGACGTTCAGTGATGGTGGTGATGATGACCATCGTGATCGTGTTGGTCGTGATCGTGGTCATCGTCTTCGAGATCCCACGCGGGGAACGGATCGGCCAATCCGAGCCAGCCTTCGACGCCCAACGCGTATTCGTCGTCGGTCAAAAGACATGCATCGAATTTCGCGCGCCAATGCGCCGGCTCGATGTCGACGCCGATCAGCACCAGCTCCTGGCGGCGATCGCCGATCGTGAAGTCGTCGGCGTCGCCGTGCCAGTCGGCGGCGATCTCCGCCAGCAGTTCGTCGTCGCCTTCGGGCCATTCGCCGCGATCCTGCGCAGCCCACCATGTTCCCGCCGGCGCCGGACGGCATGTGCCGCCCGCCTGCGATAGCGAGCCGCCGATGTCGTTGCGCGTCGCGAGCCAGAAGAAGCCTTTGCCGCGCAACACGCCCTGCCACTCTTCGTGCAGCAGCGCCCACAATCGTTCGGGATGAAACGGCCGCCGCGCGCGATAGACGACATGTCCGACGCCTTTGCCTTCGCGTTGCTGTTCGTGGCTCGCGGGATCATGCAGCAACACGAGCCAACCCGCCGCGTTCGAGGTCGCGTCGTAATCGAAACGCGCCGTGCCGAGCACCTCTTCGACGTTCGCATTGCCGTAGCTGCTGACGATTTGCGCGGCGCGCGGATTGAGCGCCGCGAGTACGTCACGCAGATGCGCGAGGTCGTCGGCAGAAACGAGATCGGCCTTGTTGATGACGAACACGTCGCAGAACTCGACCTGCTCGATGAGCACTTCGACGATCGTGCGATCGTCGTCTTCATACGCGGCCAGTCCTCGCGCGGATAGCGCATCCGTCGATGCATAGTCGTGCAGGAAAGCGGCGGCGTCGATCACGGTCACGGTCGTATCCACTCGCACCAGCGCAGCCAGCGACTCATCCTCGAGGATGGACTCGGCGATGCTCATCGGCTCGTCGGCAGCCGATGCCTCGATGACGATGGCGTCGAAGCGGTTCGCCGATGCAAGCTCGGCGAGCTGGTCGAGCAGATCTTCGCCGGCTTGCACACAGACGCAGCCGTTCGGCAACTCGATGCGCGGCGCCGTCGATGAGGCGGGCGCGGCGTTGTCGATATCGATACGGACGGCGGCAAGATCGGTGACGATCGCCGCGACTCGCGGACCGGCGCGGTTCGAGAGAATCTGATCGACGAGCGTGGTCTTGCCGGCGCCCACAAAACCGGAAATCACGGTGACGGGCAATATCGGCTGATTCATCGCGGTACGGAAAACGTGGAGGTGAATGACGCATGCGCCGGTCGATCGCTGAAGCGACGCGAGCCGGCGGCAGCACGAAGCCGCATTGTGCATCAATTGGAGTTTGAGGATGCCGCATCTTCGACGCAGCAATGCAGATCAATTTGCGCAGATATCGCGCGAACGGCGGGACGCACTACCGCGCGGGCATCAGGTTCCACTTCCGGAGAATCGCCACGATTTGCCGCGCGTACTCGTCGCGCAACGATGGCGTTTCCGAGTGATAGGCGCCGACGGCGGCCCACGTATTGCCGTACTTGTTCATCTTCTGCCGAAGATGCCACGCTGCGATGTACACGTTCTTGCACGGCTCCATCAACGTGCCCTGCGAGATGCCGTATTGCGCGAGCACGGGCAGATGAACGGAGTTGATCTGCATGACCCCGTAGTCGGTCGAACCGTTGGCGTTCTTGTGCACGGCCGTGGGACGGTTGTGCGACTCCTGCCACGCGATGGCCCGCAAAATGAGTGGATTGACCTTCTGATAGTGGGCGGCTTCGTCGAAGCAGTCGGCGCGCGCGGACCCGGCGCCCAACAGCGCGATCAGTCCAGCGGCGGTGACAAAGGCCATTTTCATGGGGTCAGGTCGGTCAAGTTGACAGGTTGTGTCCGATTCCTAAGCAATATAGGCAATAAAACGGTAAAGACGACCCGGCACCTTTATCCGCCGGGCATGCACTCGGGAAAACCCGTTGCGCATAGCATGGTCGAACCGTCGATCCGCCCGTATCATACCGGCAGGACCTGTTGCCTCAAAGTTGGCCAACCGACATAAGCCAGTGACTTGCGGCCAAACGCAGTCACGATTTGCGCCCGTCCAGCGCACGAAAACTTTCAAGGACTTGACGGACTGCGCAATCCGACGAACGTCGGATCGCGAACGGTAGAGGAAACTCACGGCACTTACCGGTTTTGTGACATTTCCGACACGAAAAGCTGTTACTGTTCGTTGTTTTCGGTTACAGGGAGGCAAGGCATCCCCGGCAGCTGACTGTCGTGCGAGCCTTGTAGGACCGAGGACGACTGGGTGTCGACCGGTCGTCCACTGTGCATGACCGTCGGCGGATCACAACGTCGGCTTCGAAACCATATCCATGAGAAGAAACCGTATGGCATTGCGTCGCGTCGCGACGGCGTTGCTGGTCGCTGGCATGTTGACGGCCGAAATCGCCCACGCGCAGGTGACACTTAACTTCGTCAACGCCGATATCGATCAGGTGGCGAGGGCGATTGGAGCGGCGACGGGCAAGACGATCATCGTCGACCCGCGCGTGAAGGGACAGCTGAATCTCGTCTCGGAGAATCCGGTTCCGGAAGACCAGGCGCTCAAGACCTTGCAGTCCGCGCTGCGGATGCAGGGCTTTTCGCTCGTGCAGGATCACGGCGTGCTGAAGGTCGTCCCCGAAGCCGACGCCAAGCTGCAAGGCGTGCCGACCTATGTCGGCAATTCGCCCGCGGCGCGCGGCGATCAGGTCATCACGCAGGTGTTCCAGCTGAAGAACGAGTCGGCGAATAACCTGCTGCCCGTGCTGCGCCCGCTGATTTCGCCGAACAACACGGTCGCCGCGTATCCGTCGAACAACACGATCGTCGTCACCGATTACGCGGACAACGTGCGACGCATCGCGCAGATCATCGCGGGCATCGACACGGCGGCAGGCCAGCAGGTGCAGGTCGTGCCGCTGAGGAACGCCAACGCGATCGACGTCGCGACGCAAATGGCGAAGGTTCTCGACCCCGGCACGATCGGCAACACGGACGCAACCCTGAAGGTTTCTGTGCAGGCCGATCCGCGCACCAATTCGCTGCTGCTGCGCGCGTCGAACGCGGCGCGCCTCGCGGCGGCGAAATCGCTCGCGCAGCAACTCGACGCCGCCACCACGCAGCCCGGCAATATGCACGTCGTGCAGTTGCGCAACGCGGACGCCGTGCGTCTGGCAAAGACGCTGCGCGGCATGCTCGGCAAGGGTGGCGGCAACGAATCGTCATCGTCGGGCGGCAACACGGCCGCGAACTCGTTCAACCAGAACAACTCGCCTTCGTCGACCGGCGGCTCCGGCAATCCGCCGCTGCCGTCGGGGTCGCTAGGCGGCTCGAGCGGGTCGTCGCTAGGCAGCAATCCGCTCGGCAGCGGCGGAATGGGCGGCGCTGGCTATGGCGGCCAGGGCGGCGGCAACCAGGACTTTCTCGGCGAAAAAGAAGGCAGCAACGAAGACAATCAGCCTGGCGGCATGATCCAGGCCGACGCGTCGACGAACTCGCTGATCATCACCGCGTCGGACCCCGTCTACCGGAACCTGCGCACCGTGATCGATCAGCTCGACGTGCGTCGCCCGCAGGTGTACATCGAAGCGCTGATCGTCGAACTGAACTCGAACACCAACGCCAACCTCGGTATCCAGTGGCAGATAGGTAACGGTAACGTGCTCGCGGGCACCAACCTCGCCACGGGCAGCGGCAACAGCATCGTCAACCTGACGGCGGCGGCGGCCACGGGCGGGGTCGCGGCGGCGCTGGCGGGACAGAACCTGCAGCAAGGTCTGAATCTCGGCTACGTGAGCAACATCTTCGGTGTGCGCGGGCTCGGCGCGTTGCTGCAGGCGCTGTCGCAGACGGCCGACGCCAATGTGCTGTCCACGCCTAACCTCATCACGCTCGACAATCAGGAAGCGAAGATCGTCGTCGGTACGAACGTGCCGATCCAGACAGGCTCGTATTCGAACCTGACGAGCAGCACGGCGACGACGGCATTCAACACCTTCGATCGTATCGACGTGGGTCTGACGCTGCACATCAAGCCGCAGATCACCGAGGGTGGCATCCTGAAGCTGCAGCTGTACACGGAAGACTCGGCAATCGTCACCGGCACGACCAATGTGACGACCAATCCCGCCGGTCCCGAATTCACGAAGCGCTCGATCCAGTCGACGGTGCTCGCCGACAACGGCGAGATCATCGTGCTGGGCGGCCTGATGCAGGACAACTATCAGGTCAGCAACAGCAAGGTGCCGCTGCTCGGCGACATCCCGTGGATCGGCCAGCTGTTCCGCTCGGAAAACAAGACGCGCTCGAAGACCAACCTGCTGGTGTTCATCCGTCCCGTGATCATCGCCGACCGCGATACAGCGCAAGCGGTGACGGCGAACCGCTACGACTACATCCAGGGCGTGACGGGCGCATACAAGTCCGACAACAACCTGATGCGGGACAAGGATGATCCCGTGGTGCCGCCCATGCCCGCTGGTCCGAACGAAGGCGGATCGACGCTGAATCTGTTCGATCTCGACAAGATGCGGCGTGAACAGGCGCTTGGCGTTCCGCAACCGGCTCCCGCTAACGCGCCGCCGCCGCAGCCCGTCGCGCCCGCGCAGTCTGGTGCGCCCGTACAAACGATGCCCGTGCCGTCCGCCACGGGTACGCAGAAGGTGCAGCCGTGAACACGCCACACGCGCCCGGCAGCGCAGCGCCGGAAACGGCGGCCACGGGCGGAGCGCACCGCGAGCCGCCCTCGCCGCTCGCCGCGCGCCTCGTGCCATACGGCTTCGCGAGAAGCGGCCAGATTCTCGTCGCGCATCAGCACGCCGATTCGATCGAAGTGTGGATCAGCGAGCGCACGAGTCAGGCCGCGCTCGCCGAAGTCGTGCGCAATTTCGGCGCGATTTCCGTCGTGCGCATGACGGCGGATGAACTGGCGCAAGCGATCAACCAGGCATATGCGCGCCAGGACGGCAGCGCGGCGCAGGTGGTCGGCGAAGTGGAAGGCGAAGTCGATCTGTCGCGTCTGATGCAGGACATTCCCGAAGTGGAAGACCTGCTGGAATCCGAAGACGACGCGCCGATCATCCGCATGATCAACGCGCTGCTCACGCAGGCCGCGCGGGAACAGGCATCCGATATTCACATCGAGCCGTTCGAGAATGCATCGGTGGTGCGCTTTCGCGTCGATGGCACGCTGCGTGACGTCGTGCGTCCGAAAAAGGCGCTGCACGGCGCGCTGATTTCGCGCATCAAGATCATGGCGCAGCTCGATATCGCCGAGAAGCGTCTGCCGCAGGACGGCCGTATCACGTTGCGTGTCGGCGGCAGGCCTGTCGACGTGCGCGTGTCCACCCTGCCGACGGGCCACGGCGAACGCGCCGTGCTGCGTCTGCTGGAGAAGGACGCGCAGCGTCTGAATCTCGAAGCGCTCGGCATGGCGCCCGATACGCTCGCGCAATTCGACAAGCTGATTTCGCGGCCGCACGGCATCGTGCTCGTCACGGGTCCGACGGGTTCGGGCAAGACGACCACGCTTTATGCATCGATGTCGCGTCTCGAAACGGCGACGACGAACATCATGACCGTCGAAGACCCGATCGAATACGACCTGTCGGGCATCGGCCAGACCCAGGTCAACGAGCGGATCGGCATGACGTTTGCGCGCGCGTTGCGCTCCATTCTGCGGCAGGACCCGGACATCATCATGATCGGTGAGATCCGCGACCTGGAGACGGCGCAGATTGCCGTGCAGGCGTCGCTGACGGGCCACCTCGTGCTCGCAACCTTGCACACCAACGACGCCGCTTCCGCCGTCACGCGTCTCACCGACATGGGCGTCGAGCCGTATCTGCTCGCGTCGTCGCTGCTCGGCGTGCTCGCGCAGCGCCTCGTGCGGCGGCTGTGTCCCTTCTGCAAGGAAGAGCGCGAAGAGGATGGGCGCAAGTACTGGCATCCCGTCGGCTGCGACAAGTGCGGCCATTCAGGCTACGCGGGACGTCGCGGCGTCTACGAACTGCTCAATGTCGACGACCACGTGCGCGACCTGATTCACCGCAATGCCGCCGACGCCGAAATTCTCGAAGCCGGCCGCAAACAAGGCATGCGCACGCTGCGCGAGGACGGCGAGCGCTGGGTCGCATCGGGGATGACATCGCTTGAAGAAGTGATCCGCGTGACGGGCGGGGTCTGAGCGCATGCCGGCCTTCCGTTTCGAAGCAATCGACGCCGCGGGCAAGGCGCAAAAAGGCGTGCTCGACGCCGACAGTGCGCGCGGCGCGCGCACGCAGTTGCGCACGCAGGGGCTCACGCCGCTTGTCGTCGAACCGGCGGCGACGCGCACGCGCGGTGAGCGCAGCCAGCGCCTGTCGCTGGGACGCAAGCTGTCGCAGCGCGAACAGGCCATCCTCACGCGGCAGCTCGCAAGTCTGCTGATCGCCGGTCTGCCGCTCGACGAAGCGCTCGCCGTGCTCACCGAGCAATCCGAGCGCGACTACATCCGCGAACTGATGGCGTCGATCCGCGCGGAAGTGCTGGGCGGCCACTCGCTCGCCAACGCGCTGTCGCAGCATCCGAAAGACTTTCCCGACATCTATCGCGCGCTCGTCGCAGCGGGCGAACACACGGGCAAGCTGGGTCTCGTGCTGTCGCGTCTCGCCGATTACATCGAGCAGCGCAACGCGCTCAAGCAGAAGATCGTTCTCGCGTTCACGTATCCGACCATCGTCACGATCATCGCGTTCGGCATCGTCACGTTCCTGCTGAGCTACGTGGTGCCGCAGGTCGTCAACGTGTTCGCGAGTACGAAGCAGCAGCTGCCGTTCCTCACGATCATGATGATGGCGTTGTCGAGCTTCGTGCGTAACTGGTGGTGGGCAATGCTGATTGCGCTCGTGATCGTCGTGTATGTGGTGCGCGCGATCCTCGCGCAGCCCGGACCGCGCCTCGCGTTCGATCGCTGGACGCTGACGGCGCCCCTCTTCGGCAAGCTCGTGCGCGGCTACAACACGGTGCGTTTCGCGAGCACGCTCGGCATTCTGACGGCGGCGGGCGTGCCTATCCTGCGCGCGCTGCAGGCGGCGAGCGAGACGCTCAGCAACAAGGCGATGCGCGGCAATATCGACGACGCCATCGTGCGCGTGCGCGAAGGCACGTCGCTGTCGCGCGCGCTCGGCAACACGAAGACGTTTCCGCCCGTGCTGGTTCACCTGATCCGTTCGGGCGAAGCGACGGGCGATGTGACGACGATGCTCGACCGCGCGGCAGAAGGCGAAGCGCGCGAACTGGAGCGTCGCACGATGTTTCTGACGAGCCTGCTGGAACCGCTGCTGATCCTCGCGATGGGCGGCGTGGTGCTGGTGATCGTGCTGGCCGTGATGCTGCCGATCATCGAGTTGAACAACCTGGTGCAGTGACGGCGCGCCGTCGAGTCGTCAGGTAAGCGCGCGAAAGCATCGCGAGCCGCGCCGATGCGTCGAACGGACATCGGCCGGGCTGGACAGAAATCAGCGCACGTAGATGGTCGGGCCGGGTGCGTTGGCGGGAAGGAACACTTCGGAGCGGGCGCCGTTGCGGTCGATGATGATCGAGCGGGCGCGCACTTCGGCGAGCTTCGCGCCTTGCATCAGCATGCTGCCCAGCGACACCGCGCGCGGCGGTTCGCCGCCCGTGCTGACGATCGCGGCGCCGCCTTCGCGCAGCGCGAGGATGCCGAACAGGCGCACATCCTGGTTCGCGGTGCGCGTGAGTTGTCCGCCGAACAGCGTCGCGGCCTGGTCCGTCGACACGGGCGCACGCACGGCGGCGGCAGGCACGGGTGCGCCGGAATGCGACGTGAGCGTGACCACCCAGTACGTGAGCGTCGCGCAGAACACGGCGAAGACGGCGAGCGAAATCAGGCGGATCTGAAGTGCGTTCATGCGTGTCATTGTACGGACTATTGTGAATTTTGCGGCACACAGACAGGCAGATGCGGGGCGCAAGCGGCGCGTATGCGTACCCTTCAACTGCATGACATTAAAATGACCGACCGGACGTGCAGAGTGCTTGATTCTCAACGCCTTGCGTGACGTCTGATCGATTGACCCCTTTATTCAGGAGAGGTAGCAAGCTATGCAAATGTGGACCAGTCGCCGCAACGATACGTGCGCCGTGAGCGCGACCGTGAACGCGACCACGCGCGCGACCCTGCGCGCCCGACGTCAACGCGGGTTCACGCTGATCGAAATCATGGTCGTGATCGCGATCCTCGGCATTCTGGCAGCGCTGATCGTGCCGAAGATCATGAGCCGTCCGGACGAAGCGCGCCGCGTGGCCGCGAAGCAGGACATCGGCACGATCATGCAGTCGCTGAAGCTCTATCGTCTCGACAACGGCCGCTATCCGACGCAGGAGCAAGGCCTGCGCGCGCTAGTCGAAAAGCCGTCCACCGATCCCGTCCCCAACAACTGGAAGGACGGCGGCTACCTCGAGCGTCTGCCGAATGATCCGTGGGGCAATTCGTATCAGTACCTGAATCCCGGCGTCCACGGCGAGATCGATGTGTTCAGCTACGGCGCCGACGGCAAGGCGGGCGGCGAAGGCAACGATGCCGACGTCGGCTCCTGGCAATAAGCGGCGACGGCTTTCTTCGCGCAGTTCGCGTCGAACCCGATCGATACCAGCACCATGCGCCTGCCCGATTTCATGCAGCTCTACATGCCCTTCGTTTCCCGTGCGGACGTGAGCGCCCATCGCGCTGACGCGGTCGTCCGCACGAGAAGGCGTGCGTCGCTGCGTGACCGGCAGCGCGGCTTCACGCTGCTGGAGATGCTGGTCGTGCTGGTGATCGCGGGCTTGCTGGTGTCGCTGGCGTCGCTGTCGCTGACCCGCAATCCGCGCACCGATCTGAACGAAGAGGCGCAGCGGCTCGCGCTGCTGTTCGAGTCGGCGGGCGATGAGGCGCAGGTGCGCGCGCGTCCGATCTCATGGCTGCCGCTCGACGGCGGCTTTCGCTTCGACATCCACACGAACGACGGCTGGCGCCCGCTGCGCGACGACCTGCTCGGCCCGCGCCGCTGGGAAGGCGGCGTGACGGGCGTCGCCATCGACTATCCGGGTTCGGACACGCATTCCGATCGCATCGTGTTCGGCACGGAAAGCATCGATACGCCCGTGCAGGTCACGCTCTTTTCCGCCGCCGGGCGCGTGACGATCGTCGGCACGGGCAACGGCCGCTACGAGGTCCGCTGATGACGCGAGTGCGTCGTGTCCTCCCTTCGTGCGGCGTTCCGAACCAACGGGATCGGCGCAAAACAGAAGGCTTTACGATGATCGAAGTGCTGGTCGCGCTGGCGATCATCGCGGTGGCGCTGGCGGCGTCGCTGCGCGCGGTCGGCAGTCTGGCAACGGGCGAGGCCGATCTGCACCGGCGGCTGCTCGCGGGCTGGAGTGCGGATAACGCGCTTGCGCAACTGCATCTGACGCACGCGTGGCCGCAGGTCGGCACGCAGAGTTTCGATTGCTCGCAGGGCAACCTGCAGCTGATTTGCACGGAAAGCGTGAGCGCGACGCCAAACCCGGTGTTTCGACGCGTCGAGGTGTCGGTGACGTCGCCTGGCAGGCCGGGCAACCTCGCGCAGATGGTGACGGTGATCGCGAATGAAACGAATCGCTCGCTCTGAGCACGATGTCCCGCGCGTTCGCCGCTCGCCGCTGTTCAGGAGGACAGCGGCCGGATTCACGCTGATCGAGCTGCTCGTCGCGATTGCGATTCTGGCCGTGATCGCCGTGCTGTCGTGGCGCGGCCTCGACCAGATCATTCGCGGACGGCAGACCATCACGAACGCGATGGAAGACGAGCGCGTATTCGCGCAGTTTTTCGACCAGATGCGCATCGACGTGCGCAACGCTGCCTCCGACGACGAAGCGGGCGAACCCGCCGTCGCCGTGAACGGCAATGCGTTGCAGATCGTGCGGTATCTGAACCGGCCGGGCGCGCCGCGCATCGTGGTCGTCCGCTACCGGATCATCGAGGGACGCGTGATCCGCTACGCCTCGCCGCCGCTCGCGAATATCGGCGAAGTGCGGCGCGCGCTCGGCGGCGGCGAGGGCGAAGGCTGGAGTTCGGTGCCGCTGATAGGCGGCGTGGGCGCGATCAATGCTCGGCTCTACGTGCCGAAGGTCGGTTGGACCACACAGATGAAAGACGTGGAATCGGCGATTACCGAGAACGACAATAATCTGAAAGTGCCTCAGCTCGGCAATGCGCCGTTGCCGCGATCCGTGACGGGGCTGGAAGTCAGTATCGGCGCGAATTCGCTCGCGCGGCCCGTTACGCGGGTTTTTCTCGTAGGGGAGTGATTCTGGTGGTTTCGCCGCTGATGGAGGTTCGTGGTTCGAGTAGCGCTGCGCGGCGGTCCGGGCAGCGCGCGCGCCGCGCGTGCGCGAAACCGGCGCGCCAGCGCGGCGCGGCCATCATCAGCGCGTTGCTCGTCGTCGCGCTGTCGGCGATTCTGGTATCGGGCATGCTGTGGCGCGAACAGGTGCAGATCCGCCGCATCGAGAACCAGCGGCTGCTGGCGCAGGCTCAGTGGGTGTCGCGCGGCGCGCTCGACTGGACGCGCCTGATCCTGCGTTCCGAAGGCGACACGTCGGCCGGTATCACTTACCTAGGCGGCGTCTGGGGCGTGCCTATCGCAAGGACCCGGCTTTCCGACTTTCTCGGACAGATCGGCGAGGTGCGCGCGCAGGAAGGTGGCGCAACCTACATCTCCGGCTCCATCGAAGACGCGCAGGCGAAGTTCAATCTGCGCAATCTCGTCTCCACGGCCGTGCCCGGCGCGCTCACGCTCAATACCGACCAGATCCAGGCGTTCCAGCGTCTGCTGCAACTGCTCGGCATCAACGGGCAACTCGCGAAGAACACGGCGCTGCAGTTGCGTGCGGGTCTGCGCCAGTCGGCGACGCGGTTCCAGACGTCCGCCAATCCCGCTACTGTCAGTCAGCCGCAACCGCAGCAAGGCGGCGTCACGGGCGGCGGCAACTACACCAATCAGCCCGGCCTTCAGGATACCGACGAGGACGCGCCCGTCGCGCCGCTGCAGATGACGAGCGTCGACTCGCTGCTCGACGTGCCGGGCTTCACACCCGACATGATCGCGCGGCTGCGTCCGTTCGTGACGGTGCTGCCGACCACCACGGCCGTCAACATGAACACGGCGCCCGCCGAAGTGATCGCGGCCATGGTGCCGGGAATGAATCTGTCGAACGCGCAGGCCTTCGTCGCGCGGCGCGAAACGGTGTTCTTCCACAACGTGGGCGACGTGCAGAATGCGCTGCGCGGCGCGGGCGTTCAGCAGCTCGTGTTCGATCCGAACGAAATGGACGTGAACACGAACTACTTCCTGATCCACGGGCGCGTGGAACACGAGCGCGCCGAAGTCGATCGCACCACCCTCGTCTATCGCGACGCACTGACGCACACGACGCGTATCGTATGGGGACGAGACCAACTATGAACCACGCATTTTCCCGAGAGAGTGGCCTTTGAGCACGCTGATCGTTCTTCTGCCGCCGCGCGACCCGGCGGTGCCGTCGCAGGAATGGCAACTGCCCGAGCTGCCGTTTCTGCTGCTCGACAAATCGGGGCGCATCCAGCGCGCTGGCCGCTCGGCCGTGGGTCTGTTGCCGCGCGCCAGCCTGAGCGTGCTGATGCTCGCCGCGCGCGACTGTCTGATGCTGGCTGCGGCCGTGCCGCCGCTCAAAGGGCCGCGCTTGCGCCAGGCGCTGCCGAATGTCGTCGAAGACCAGCTGATCCAGGACGCGCAGACCACGCACATCGCGATCGATCCGCAGCCGCTCGACGGCAATCGCCATGTGCTCGCAATCGTCGATCGCGGCTGGTTCCGCTATATCGTCGAGACGTTCGCTGCGGCCGGGCATCGCAACGTCAAGGCAGTGCCCGTTGCTCGCTGCCTGCCGCAGCCTGTTGGTTCCGCCGCGTCCGCCGCCGCCGTCGCCGCGCACGAGGCCCGCGCGGAAGAAGCCGTTGCGGCGGGTGGCGCCGGCCTCGATCCGGCGCCGCTGCACGAGGCGCCCGCCGTCGCCCGCCACGCCTGTCGTCGCGGCGGTGTTGGGGCAGGTTGTGTCGTCGGCGGCCGCCGTGCTCGGTGAGCACGCCGACGCCGCCGCCGCCTCGCGTCGAACTCGCGCTG
>NZ_JACFYJ010000106.1:0-24134 GCF_037126505.1 Paraburkholderia bengalensis | reverse complement strand
TACGTGAACTTGATGCCCTGGCTCTCGTCGTCCCAGACGATCGCCTTCATTTTCACGAGATCGACCACGCCCTGAAAATGCTCTTCCGCGCCGATGGGACCGCGCCCCGGCAGGAAGTCGACGTCGAGGCGGTGCTCATCCAGATGCAGGCAAATCACAACGAGCAACTCAACTGGCGCACGTCTATCGTTGACCTGCTCAAGTTGCTTGGTCTGGACAGCAGTCTCGCCGCGCGCAAGGAACTGGCGTCGGAACTTCACTACAGCGGCAGCACAGAGGATTCAGCGGCGATGAACGTCTGGCTGCACAAACAGGTAATGCAAAAGCTTGCCGAGAATGGCGGCAAGGTGCCCGACGACCTGAAGAGCTGAGCGACGGGCCGACGCGAGCTGCTACGTGCCCGGCCCCGAACGCCGTTGCACGGCATGATGCCGTGCAACGCGACTGCTCGATTTGGGCAATGACGCCGCTCTTTCTGGCGCGCGGCAAGAGCGGTTCGGCTAGGCGGCCATGGCAGAAGATTCAACATGCGGCAGCATTTTCTTCAAACGCTCGATACGCGCGCGGTGGTTGGCAATGACGGCCAGCCGTGTCAACGCTGACAGCCGGGCCTCCCAGTACGTTGCCGGGAACTGGGCGGCGGTGCTCATATGGGAGACGAGCCGTTCGAGATGGCACAGTTCCCACTCGACGAGGTGCGTAGCGTTCATTGTTCTTTTTGGCGGTGATCGCCATTGCAGGCGCCCGCTGATCAAGTTGTGAGGTTAAGGGGCTGGCCGGTCACCTGGGGTGTCGACGCGTGCGATGTCGCGCCGGACACTGCATCAGTCGGCGAGGCGCGCATGCGGGTCGGCACGAGCGACGAGCAACGTGCTCCGCTCAGTTGATCTTGAGAACGGTTAGCGGTTGCATTCATTCGTGTTGACCGTCGGCAAGCGACCCTCCTCGCCTGTCAATCACCGTGTTGTGACCGGAGCCAGCCGGCAGGCATTGAGCAATCGATGTGCCTGAGGAGCCGCGCGTTTGTGCTGGCCGCCTACAGCGGGTTCAGCAGCGTGCTTCATGCGCGTGGCAGAGCGAGCCGAATTGTGTGGCGCAACGGTCAGTGCTTGCGCGGCAGCCTCGCATTGACCAATGGATTGAAACCTGTCGGAGGCGCAGAACCGGATGAAGGCCCCGCGTCATCTTCCCGGACGGTCGCTGCGTTTCTACGCCGTTTCGGACGGTTTGCGGCGCCAAGTTGGCGGATCAGGGTTTCGTCCTCGTCGCCGGATCGTTGTCGACGGTCTTTTCTGGTCTCGCGCTTTGTGGGCGCCTTGGCGGCATTGGAGGGTCCATCGTCGCGTGGACCCGGCGACTCCAGGTGCGCGATGATCCGTGCGAATTCGCGCGCCACATCGTCCGGCGCGTGGCCCGGCATCATCGTCGCGACCACGATGTCGTGAAAGCTACGGCCATCGACGGAATGCATGTCCGCCTCCGTCTCCCACTTCACCGTTGCGCCGATAAATGCCGACAGCACGCGCTCGAGAACAGCCGGCGACAAGACGCCGCCGTCATAGAGCGCCACGACGGCCCGTTCGGCGACGCGAAACAGCGACGGCTCCCGCGCGGCCATTAGGTGAGGCTCGCCCGATCATCGCGCTGGGTTGCGCGGCTGGCGCCTTCGTTCTCTTCAGGCGATGGCGTGGGCGGGAGCGGGTCCATGTCCGGCGGAATGCCGGGCGTGGCGGGCACGCCGGGCGCTGGACGGGGTTGCTGCCCGGGATCGTCGATCGGCTGATTGGCGGGATCGGCGATCGGGTCGATGGTCGGATCGGTTTGCATCGTGAATTCCTTCCCCGAATGAACAGGTAGAATCGGCTGACAATCTATGTCGAGAAGGCGGGCGCCAGGCAGCATCGCTACGCTAACGCCTCGGCTGAAGACGCGGACGGTTTCCGAAGCCCGTCCGAACGTCTTCCTGCCGACGTTGCAAAAGCTGCGGGTTGCACTGGCACGAGCGCCGGAGTGCTACTTCGGCTTCACGAATTGTCGTCTTGGGACGGTGGCTTCGTTTCGGACAGGTCGTCCTCGCGAACTTCGGCCTGGCGGACAGTCGTGCCGTCTTCGCCCGTCTCCGAAATGTCGGTCTCGAAGGTCTGGTCCTGGTTCTGGTCCTGGTTCGACCCGGCAGGGTCGCGATCCGCGGGCGTGCCTTGTCCTCCTTGCTGCTGTTTCTGGCCGGTAGTCATCGTGTGCTCCCTATGTGAACCGCGCGAGACGCAAAGGATGTGCGGCGTGCCGTCTCGCGCTGAGTCGCACTGCCGCATGCCCATTGAGCATTCCTGGTTCCTGCCAGTGCATGCAAGCGCCGGCGAATTGTTAGCGCCTTCACCAGCCCGCGCTGTCATACCGCCGCGTTTTCGATGGTGTACCTCTTTGTGGCGGGGCAACAGCGCGCACACGCCGGCTGTGAAGGTAACGATTGAGCGCCGGGGTCGCGCTCGATCCGTGCACGATGACGGACAACGCGATGCACGCGAGAATCACGGGAGCGAGCGGTCTGAACTGCGTTTTTCCCTGTTCCAGCGCAAGCAGCAAATAATAGAATGCGCCCACGCCGCGAATGCCGAGCCACCCGATCAGCACACGCTGATAGCCATCGACGCTTGCGCCGACGAGCGCAACTGAAGTGCCGATAGGGCGCGCGACGAGAAACAGAACCAGCGAAGGCCAGATCGCCTGCCAGGTCAGCACTTCGCGCCAATGTGCGGAAACGGCGCTGCCGATGGCGAGCATCAACGCAAATTCGACGAGGCGCTCGATTTCGAGTGTGAAGCCCATCATCGATTCGGCCATATAGGCGTGTGCCCGTTCTGGGTCCGTAGCCGCCGTGCTTTTTTCGCTTCGTTGCACGCTGGCGAGCACCTCGGATGGCGGGCGCTCGCCCGTCGCCTTGAGCTCCTCGTGACGCAGCGCGACGCCCGCCACGAACACGCCGACGAACGCAATGGTGTGGGCCGCGAGCGACGCGCCATAGCAGATGCCCATCAGGCCGAGCGCGAGAAAGCCTTCGACGCCGACTGCTTCGCCATAGCGCGTGCGTAGCCATGTGACGATTTTCACCATGCCGATGCCGCATATCCAGCCGATCAGCGCGGCACCGGCCAGGCCCCAGACGACCGTCAGCGCGAATCGAAACGGCTCGCTGCTCGCGAAGCCAGGGATGCCGCACAACGACAATCCCGCCAGCGCGACGGGATAGGCGGCGCCGTCGTTGCAGCCGCCTTCGCCCGACAGTGCAAACCGCAGCGGCTCGTCGTCGCCGGCTTCACGCACGCGCAGTTCGTTGGCCAGAACAGGATCGGTCGGCGCGAGGGCGGCCGCGAGTACCAGCGCTGCGCCAAGCGTCAGATGCAGTCCCCAGATCGCGACGCCCGTGACGATCGCGACCGTGACGAGCATCGCGGGAAAGCCGAGCCTCAAAGGAAGCCACCACAGACGATCGTGCAAGGGCACGCGAAGATGCATGCCGATCGAAAACAGCGAGACGACCAATCCCGCTTCCGTCACGATGCGCAAGGGACGAACATCGGTGTCGAGCGAGATGGGCAGCAGCCCTGCACCCGCCGTGCCGATCAGAAATCCCACGCACAGATAGATCAGCGCGCCGCTCAAGGGCAGGCGCGCGATGAGCCCGCGGCCGATCGCGACGACGACCAGCAGCACGCCGACGAGGGCGAACCACGCCGCTTCGATCAACATGGGCGTGTTCGCTGCATCGGCTTCATGTTGCGCGGCTCAAGGCGAGGGGGCGCTGCCCGGACCACCGGTGTTCGCTGGCCCGCTGGTGTCGGGCGTATCGCGCACGGGATTCTGGTCCGGCTGAACGTCGGTGTCGGGTTGTGGTTCCGGCGTGCGGGCAGGGGGCGTGCCGCGCCCGATGTCTGATTGTTGCGGGTCCGGCTTGTCCGGCGACCGACTGGCATTCATGAAGTGCTCCTGGCAGTGAGACGCGCAGGCATTCGCGATTCCATCAGTGGCCCGAAAAGGTGCCGCGCGCAGATACACGAGCATCCGTTATGCCTTTGCCGTTTCGCCGTCCGCTGCTTTCATTCGCGTGGGTCTCTGAGTTCCGGCACGGCGTATGCTGCCTGCACGCAACCGCCATCACGTTCGACGACATCAATGAGCGACGCCGGCCTTATTCGACGCGAGACCGCGCATTCGCAGCCCATGCACCGACGCGGCGTCGCACTTCTCGCGGGCGTTGCCGCGTCTAGCGCCAGCGCCGCGCCGCAGCAAAGCGTGCTCGAGCCAGCGGGCATCCAGGCCGCGCACATCGTCCAGTTGTGGAATCTGACGCTGCTCGTCTGCGGTGCCGTGTTCGCAGCCGTGCTGCTCGCGACGCTCATCGCGCTACTGCGCGCGCAACGCAGCAATGCAGCGGCGCCGCCCGAGCCCACACCCGATGGCCGCGTCGAAGCGCGCACAAGGCGCGGGGTGATCGCGGCGTCGTCGATATCGGTCGTGCTGCTGGCAGGTCTCGTCGTCGCCGATGTGCTGACCGATCGCGCGTTGTCCAAACTGCCCGTCGAGAACCCCGTGCGGATCGAGTTGACGGGTCAGCAGTGGTGGTGGCAGGCGGTCTATCCGTCCGACGGCGGGCAGCCCGGCTTCACGACGGCCAACGAGCTGCATGTCCCTGCCGGGCGGCCTGTCGTCGTCGCGTTGAAAGCGGGCGACGTCATTCACACCTTCTGGGTGCCCAATCTGCACGGCAAGAAGGACATGCTGCCGGGCATCGCGTCGACCATCGAATTTCGCGCCGACAGGCCCGGCGTATATCGCGGCCAATGTGCCGAGTTTTGCGGCGCCGAGCACGCGTTGATGGCGATGCTCGTCGTGGCCGACTCGCCCGAACAGTACAGCGCATGGCGCGCGCATCAGGCGAGTGTGGCCGACACGTCAGCCGACGCACTCGCGCAACGCGGCCGGCAGGTTTTCGAGCGTTCGACTTGCGCAGGATGCCACACGGTGCGCGGCACCTCCGCGCAGGGAACGCTCGGCCCGGATCTCACGCATCTGATGAGCCGTCAGACGATCGCAGCAGGCATGTTCGCGAACACGCCAGCGACCCTGCAGCAATGGGTCCGCGATCCGAACACGCTGAAGCCAGGCGCGAGGATGCCGGCCGTCCCGCTCGCGGCCGACGATCTGCGCGCGGTCGTCGCGTGGTTGGGGACGTTGCAATGAGCACGACGGGTTCCCGCATCGTGACGGATCTGAACCTCGATCTGAAGGACGGTCCCGACGCGCCGCGCGACACGCTCGATGCGCTGGCGCACACCTGGCGCGATCCGCCCGGGCTGCTCGGCGTGCTGTCGGCCGTCAATCACAAGACCATTGCGCGCCGCTTCATCGTCACGACATTCGTGTTCTTTTTGCTGGCGGGACTGCTCGCACTCGCGATGCGCGTCCAGCTCGCGCGGCCCGACAACCGGCTGATGTCGCCCGATCTCTACGATCAGCTGTTCACGACGCACGGCTCGGCCATGATGTTCCTGTTCGCCGTGCCCGTGATGCAGGCTGTGGCCGCGTGGCTCGTGCCATTGATGGTCGGCGCGCGCAGCATCGCGTTTCCGCGCATGAATGCGTACGCGTACTGGGTCTTCCTGTTCGGCGGCGTGTTGCTGTTCGTCGCGCTCGCAGTGGGCGCGGGACCGCGCGCCGGATGGTTCAGCTACGTCCCGCTCGCGGGCCCGGACTATTCGACGGGAAAAGGCTCGGACATCTGGGCGCAGATGATCACGTTCACGGAGCTGTCGGGGCTGCTCGAAGCCATCGTGCTGATCGCGACGATACTCAAGATGCGCGCGCCAGGCATGTCGCTCAGCCGCATGCCGCTGTTCGTGTGGGCCACGCTCGTCACGCAGTTCATGGTGCTGTTCGCGATGCCCGCGGTGATGCTGGCGAGCACGGCATTGATTCTCGACCGGCTGGTCGGCACGCAGTTTTACAACCCTTCGCTCGGCGGCGATGTGCTGTTGTGGCAGCACCTGTTCTGGTTCTTCGGGCATCCCGAGGTGTATCTGATCTTCATACCGGCGCTCGGTTTCATGTCGTCGATCATTGCGACATTCTCGCGGCGTCCCGTGTTCGGCTATCCCGCGATGGTGCTGTCGTTGATCGCGACCGCGTTCCTCGCGTTCGGGCTGTGGGTGCATCACATGTTCGCGACGTCGGTGCCTGCCCTCGGCAAGAGCTTCTTCACGGCAGCGAGCGTGATGATCGCGGTGCCTTCCGGCGTGCAGATCTATTGCTGGCTCGCCACGCTGCTGACGGGCCGGCTCAACCTGAAAGTGCCGCTCTATTTCGTGCTGGCGTTTTTCTTCAACCTGGTGCTGGGCGGTATGACGGGCGTGATGCTGGGTTCCGTGCCGCTCGATCTGCAGGTGCACGACACGTACTTCGTGGTCGCGCATCTGCACTATGTACTGATCGGCGGCGCGGTGTTTCCGCTGTTCGGCGCGATCTACTACTGGTTTCCCAAGGTGATGGGCCGCATGCTCGACGAGCGCCTCGGCCGATGGCACTTCTGGCTGTTTTTCATCGGCTTCAACGTGACGTTCTTCCCGATGCATCTGCTCGGCTTGCACGGGATGCCGCGCAGGGTGTGGACCTATCCGCACGGAATGGGATGGGACGGGATGAACTTCGGCGCGACCGTCGGCGCGTGGTTGATGGCCGTGAGTATCGCCATCTTCCTGTACAACGTGGTGCGCAACGCACGGCACGGACGGCTCGCCGGCGCGGACCCGTGGGGCGGCGGCTCGCTCGAATGGAGCGTGCCGAGCCCGCCGCCGCCGCACAACTTCGATGCACTGCCCGTCGTGCATGCGCAGGAGCCGCTGTGGTCGCCGCAGCGGGAGCCGCGGTTCGTCTCGGGACTGGCGGCGACGGCGCGCGAGGTGCTGACGACTTCCGCCCTCGACGCGATACCCGAGACACGCCCGCTGTTTCCGTCGCCGTCGATCTGGCCGTTCCTCAGCGCCATCGCGACGACGGTCTTTTTCGTCGGCTCGATCTACACGCCGTCGGCTGTCTGGTGGGGCACGGTGCCCGTGGCGGTCGCGATGATCGTCTGGTTCTGGCCCACGCGGCGCGAGAACGCCGTTGCCCGCGTGCTGGAGCGTTGGCCCGACGAGGCCGGGCGTTCGCAACAGTCACACGTGCGGCGAGTCCCGGCACCGCGCGATGCATCGTCGCCGGATGCGCAGCCATCGACGCTCGATGTGCGCGCATTGCCGAGCTTCGGCTTTGGCGCACGAAGTCTCATGTGGTGGGCAACGGCGGGACTGATGCTGATCGAAGGCACTGTGTTTGCCCTCGCGGTCGTCGTTTACTTCTATCTGCGCACGGTCAACGCGTCATGGCCGATGCATGCTCCCCCGCCGTCGCTGCTGTGGGGTTCGCTCAACACGGTCGTGCTGATACTGAGCATGGTGCCCAACGAGCTCGCACGACGTGCCGCCAACCAGGGCAATCGCGAACTCGCGCGCCTTTGGCTCGCGGTATGCGTCGGCTTCGCCGTGATCTTCCTCGTGCTGCGCGGCTTCGAGTTCACAGCGCTCAACGTGATGTGGTACGCGAACGCATACGGATCGATCGTGTGGACGCTGCTGGCGCTGCACACGACCCACCTGATAACCGACACCGTCGATACCGCCGTGCTCGCTGTGCTGCTGTTCACGGGACCGTATGAAGGCAAACGGCTCGTCGACACGAGCGAGAACGCGTTCTACTGGTACTTCGTCGTGTTGAGCTGGCTGCCGATTTACGCGGTGATCTATTTCGCGCCACGGATGTCCCTATGAATCCATCTTTTGCAACCTGGGCCGGACTGCTTGCAGCGCCGCTCGTCGTGCTCGCTGCGCAAAGCGTCAACTATGCGCTGGTGCACGTCGCGTGCGCGCAGCGCAACACCGTCGCGCTCGGTATCGTCAGCGCCGTCGCATTCGTGTTTTCAGTGGCGGTTGCGTGGCTCGCTTATCGACGCTGGCGGCACATGTTGCAGTTCGTCGAAGCCGGCGTGTCGGCGAATGGCGATCCCGCCGCCCGCGCCACATTCTTTCCCCTGATGGCGATGCTGGTGGCTGCCCTCTCGGCGCTCATCCAGTTGATGATGTGGTTCCCGCAATGGTTGCTGTCGCCCTGTCTATGAAACGCGTCGTGGCGCGTGCGCGGCTGCGCGTGTCGCTGCCAGGTGCGCTGACGTTCGCGCCGGGCGTTGCCTGCGCGCATGGACTGATCGCGTCGGGGAACACCGCGGCGTCGTTTGGATGGGCTGACGAGCCGTGGGTCGTCGTGTTGATGGCGCTCAGCATGGCCGCTTATGCAACAGGCTATCTGCGATTGCGTCGCCGCGCGTCGCCCCGATCTCGCAGCGCGCGCGTGCGAGCGACGCATCTGCTCGCCTTCGCGGGAGGCTGGGTCGCGCTCGCACTTGCGCTGTTCTCGCCGCTCGATGCGCTGAGCGCAGCGCTCTTCTCCGCGCATATGGTGCAGCATGAATCGATGATGCTGATTGCCGCGCCGCTGCTCGTCATGGGCCGCCCGCTCGGCGTGTGGATGTGGGCGTTGCCGCGACGCATGCGCATGGCCGTCGGCGGGCTGGTCAGGACGCACGCGTTTTCGCGCTGCTGGCGTGGCTTGAGGTGGCCGCTGACGGCCTGGCTGCTGCATGCCGCCGCGCTGTGGGGATGGCACATGCCGGCGATGTTTCAGGCGGCGCTACTGCATCCGTGGATTCACTCGCTGCAACACGCGAGCTTTCTGTTCACGGCGCTGCTTTTCTGGTGGACGGTTGCGGGCGAGGGCGCACGCCGCCAGACGGACGGTCACGCGATGCTGTCGCTCTTCACCACGATGGTGCATACGGGCGCGCTCGGGGCGCTGATCACGCTGGCGCCCGGTCTCTGGTATCCGCTGTATGTCGAGCCTTGCAGCGCGCTCGGCGTCGATCCGCTGCACGACCAGCAGTTGGGCGGACTCATCATGTGGGTGCCCGCTGCCGCGGCGTATCTGGTTGGCGGGCTAGCGATTGCCGCGCGCTGGTTGAGCAATCGCAGCGCGCCCGCGCTCGTGACAGGGCAAGCGGCCATCGTGCCGCGGGACGGCTCGCCGTGAAGTGCGCGTCGACTCGCCGGCGGGCGGCTTGCGCGTTTGTTGGCGCAGCGGCGATTGCATATGCGATGGCATTTGCGTTTACATTCGCGACCGCATCGCCCGATGAAAACGCTCGCACCGTTTCGTCATCGACGATTGCCGCCGATCGCGCCACGCTTGAGCGCGGCGAATACATCGCGAAGGCGGGCGATTGCGCGGGCTGCCATACGGCGGCCGTCAAAGGCAAGCCCTACGCGGGCGGGCTCGGTCTAGGCTCGCCGTTCGGCACGATCATGTCGAGCAACATCACACCGGACAGACAATACGGCATCGGCCAATACACCTACGAAGAGTTTGCCCGCGCGCTTCGCGAAGGCGTGGCGCGAGGCGGTAAGCGGCTTTATCCGGCGATGCCGTACCCGTCATTTGCGAAGGTAACCGACGACGACATGCGCGCGCTCTATGCGTACATGATGCAGGGCGTCGCGCCCGTCGCGCAGCCGACGCCGCCGTCGGACGTCGCCTTTCCGTTCAACCAGCGCTGGATGCTGCGCTTCTGGCAACTCGCCTTCGCGCCGACCGGCGTCTACAGGCCGCGCGCGGAGCGCGACGCGCAATGGAATCGCGGCGCGTATCTGGTGCAATCGCTCGGGCATTGCGGCGCCTGTCATACGCCGCGCGGCGCGGGTTTTCAGGAGCGCGGCTACGACGAATCGAAAAAAACGTATCTCACGGGCGGCGTCAACGATCACTGGTTCGCGCCAAACCTGACGGGTGACAACGGGGCGGGGCTGGGCAGGATGAGCGAAGCCGACATCGCGTCGTTCCTCAAGACGGGCCATGCCGGGGGCGCAATCGCATACGGCAGCATGGTCGAGCAGATCGAGGACAGCTCGCAGTATCTGACGGACGCTGATGCGCAGGCCATCGCGCATTATCTGAAGTCTTTGCCGGCGCAGCATCCGTCCGGCACCTACACGCCGCGCGCCGATCCCGCCCGGTCGCCCGGCAACGGCAGCCGCGTGCCCGATGAGCTTTCGCTGGGCTTCAACGTGTACCAGGGATTCTGCGCGAGCTGCCATCGCGAGGACGGGACGGGCGTGCCTCATGCATTTCCTTCGTTGACGGGCAATCCGTCCGTGCTCGCCGAAGACACGACGTCGCTGATACGGCTCCTGGTGGAAGGCGGAAACAGTCCGTCGACGCTCACGGGACCGCCGCGCCAGGCGATGCCGGGCTTTGCCACGACGCTCGCCGACGTGCAGATCGCGCAGGTGCTCACTTACATACGCAGCGCATGGGGCAACAATGCGCAGCCGATCACGGCCAACGATGTCAGTTCGCTGAGAAGCAAACTGCACAAGTAGCGATTTTTACGCGACAGCCTTGACGAAGCGCGCGAGGAAAGTGCGCGTGGTGCCGTCGGGAAACAGCACGGCCACCTGTTCGGCCGTCGCAAACGATACCTGGCCGGTGCCGTATTTGCGCACGCGCACCGGCTGGCCGCGCGCAAACCCGCGTTGCGCATCGAGCGTCTTGCGCGCGGTGTCCATCATGCGGCCCTGCGCTGTCGCGGGCTCTTTCACAGGCTCGATATGCGGCGGATTCAGACAGTTGTCGCACGTGCCGCAGCGCTCGACTTCTTCGTCATAGCCGAAGTATTCGAGGATCGTGCGCCAGCGGCATCGCCCTGTCTGCGCGTAGTCGATGATCTGTTGAAGCGCCGTGCGGTCGCGCTCCGCCATTTCGCCATAACGCGCGAGCGACGCAGCGAGCGCATCTTCTTCGACGGTTTCGTCGCGCAACACATAGCGGCGCGCGCGGTTGCGGATCACGAGACGCGCATCGAGCATGATCTTCAGCGCGACCTGGAGCTTGTTGCGTCCGACGTCGCCGAGCGATTGTGCGAGATCGCCCGCGCTCACACCCTTGCTCGACGCGTCGCGAGCTTGCCGCAGCGCGTTGTGCACGCGCCCGACGAGGTCGCGATCCGGGTAGCGTCCCAGCATCAGAAACTGCTGCACGCGCCGGTCGCTCAGATCGAACAGCAGCATGCATTCAGCGGCCTCGCCATCGCGTCCCGCTCGTCCCGTTTCCTGATAGTAGGCGTCGATGCTGCCCGGCATCTGGTAATGCACGACGAAGCGGATGTCGCCTTTATCGATGCCCATGCCGAAAGCGTTGGTCGCGATCATGACGCGCGCATCGCCGCGCATGAACGTGTCTTGCGCCTCATGACGTTCGCGTGCGGTGAGGCGTCCGTGATAGAGCGCCGTCGGCACGTCCCATTCGCGCAGCGCTGCTGACAGCCGTTCGGCTTCGCGCACGGTCGCCGTATACACGATGCCGGGACCGTCGCGCTGCGCGAGCAGCGCCTGGATGGTGGCGAGCTTGGCCTGCGCGGACCGTGCGGATGCGCGGCCCTTGCCGCCCGCGACGGAGGTTTGCTTCACGCTGTAATGCAGGTTCGGCCGATACACGCCTTTTTGCAGCACACGCGGGTCGCGCATGCCCAGTGTGCGCACGATGTCGTCGACGACGGCTTGCGTCGCGGTGGCAGTGAGCGCGAGCATGGGCGGGCGACCGAGGCTTTCGACGGCATCGCCGATCTGCAGAAAGGCGGGCCGGAAATCATGACCCCATTGCGAAATACAATGCGCTTCGTCGATGACGACGAGTCTCACGCGCCACGGTTCGTCGCGTCTGCCACTGCGCCTGGCGGTTTCGGATTCGACACGCGCTCGCAGTGCATCGATCAGCATCGGCTTGCCCAGTTGCTCGGGCGTGACGAAGACGATCGCGCGGTTGGCGGTGCCGACCGTGTCGAACGCGGTGCGTTCTTCGTCCGCTTTCAGCGTACTGTTGATCTGGACGGCTTCGATGCCCGCATCGAGCAGCTTGTCGAGCTGATCTTTCATCAACGCGATCAGCGGCGACACGACGAGTGTGAGACCGTCGAGATGGAGCGCGGGCAACTGATAGCAAAGTGATTTGCCGGCCCCCGTCGGCATGATCGCGAGCGTGTCGCGGCCTTGCATCACGCTCTCGATGATCTCGCGCTGGCCGGGGCGCAGCGATTCGAGACCGAACACGTCGCGCAACGTTCGGCGCATGGCTCGCATGCTTGCGTCGGATGAAGCTGTCATTGCGTGTTTCCTGCTTGCGGATAGCGAATCGGCGGGCGTCAATGGCGCCGCTTCCATGCGAGCACACCGAGTGCGGCCGCGCCCAGCGTCAGCGTCGCCGTCCATCCGGGATGCAGTGCGGCGCGCGTGTAGAAACTGCTTTCATGCACGAAGCGCTTGCGCGGCGATCGTTCGAGCATCTCGCTGCGGCGGCCGGCGTCCGTTCCTCTCGCGGCCCGATCCGTCGATTGCATGCGAAAGCCGAGTCGTCCCATGAATGCGTCGAACAGGCGTGGAGCGAGACGGGCGAATGCCACATTGCCGGGCGCGGCACCGCCGACATAGATGGCGCGCCTGGGCGATACAGCCGCGTGCACGATCGCGTCGGCAACGACATCCGGTGCGTAAAGCGGTGCAGGCAGCTTCGGCTCGACGTCGAGGTGGTTGCGCGCATGCTCGACGAACAGCGTGTGGATTCCCGAAGGCTTGATGAGCGTGACGGACACGGGCGCGCGCTCCTCGATCAGTTCGAGGCGCAATGCATCCGTGCAGCCTTTGACTGCATGCTTCGACGCGACATACGCACTTTGCAGCGGCACAGCGATATCCGATACCTCGCTGCCGAGGTTGATCAACGCGCCGCCATGCTTGCGCAGATGCGCGATGGCCACCGTCGAGCCGCGCACGATGCCCCAGAAGTTGGTATCGAACAGATCCTGTTGTTCTTCGATCGGGACCTCGTCGAACCGTCCGTAAATCGAGCCGCCTGCATTGTTGACCCACGTGTCGAAGCCGCCGAAGCGCTCGATGGTCCGCTCTGCGGCGGCCTGCATCTGCGACGTATCGCGCACATCGGCGATGACGTAGTCGACTTGCGCGCCCGAGGCGTTGAGGTTTTCGGCGATCGTCTTCAACGCGGTTTCGTCGCGTCCGAGCAGCATCACGCGCGCGCCGGCGTGTGCTGCCGCGCGTGCAGTGGCGAGGCCAATGCCGCTCGTCGCTCCTGTGATGACGATGACCTGCTCGTTCAACGGTTTCAGCTTGATGCGGTTCATGAAGACGTTTCCTTGGGATCGCAATGGGGAAGGCGGAAAGCGTGTTGGAGCAACGCTGCGCTACGATTCGGGGTTTTTCAGATCGGCTTCGATCAACGACGCGCCATGCGCGGTGGCGGCGGCTCTCGCATCGTCGACGGTGGCGAAGGGACCGATGGGCGACGCGCCGTCGAACGGATAGAGCTTGCGTCCGTCGGTGGTGCGTACCAGTAAAAGCTCGCCGAAGAAGCGCCCCGTCGCCATGAACTTTGTCGTGACATAGATGACGTAATCGTCCGCCGTGTCCGGGCGAGGCTTTCCGGTCTGTTTGACGAGCAGTTTGCGGCGTACCATTTCACGCCCCTTCAAGCCCGCTTGCAGCCAATCGGTCGAATGATCGCGCGGCGGGATGTCGCGCGGCGTGGGCGGGAGTTAGCGTTTCAAAGCGGTTGGTGGCATATCGGTCTGAGCGCATGAAATCCTCTTCGAGCGTAGTGACCCGTCAAGGTGGGCGCTTTCAAGGCGTTCAGCAAACGCTATGCCGAAGTGCGCATGACGCTGCGCACATGAGCGTCTTCTTCACTTCATGGGCGGGCGGGAGCCGATCGGCGGTCAGCGACGGCGGATGGCGTCAAGGCTTGAGCACGACCTTGATGCAACCGTCTTCCTTGTCGCGAAACGTCTTGTACATCGACGGGCCGTTTTCGAGCGCCACCGTATGCGTGATCACGAATGACGGATCGATCTGGCCGTCCTGTATTCTGCGCAAGAGGTCGTCGGTCCAGCGGTTCACGTGCGTTTGGCCCATGCGCCAGGTGAGTCCCTTGTTCATCGACGCGCCGAACGGAATCTTGTCGATTAATCCGCCATAGACGCCCGGCACGGACAGCACGCCCGCAGGGCGGCAAACGTAGATCATTTCGCGCAACACGTGTGGACGATCCGTCTCCAGCATGACGGCCTGTTTGGCGCGGTCGTATATCGCATCGAACGAGCGGGTGACGTGCGACTCCATCCCGACCGCGTCGATGCACTTCTCCGGCCCCTTGCCGTGTGTCAGATCCGCTAACCGGTCAAGCACGCTTTCTTCCTTGAAGTTGATCGGGATCGCACCGCCCGCGCGCGCCATCTCGAGGCGCTCGGGAACCCAGTCGATTGCAACGACCTGGCGCGCCCCCAGCAGGACGGCGCTGCGGATCGCCATCTGACCCACAGGGCCGGCGCCCCAGATGGCCACCGTATCCGTGGGTTCGATATCGCATTGCACGGCAGCTTGCCAGCCGGTCGGAAAGATGTCGCCGAGAAACAGTACCTGCTCGTCGCTCAGACCGTCGGGAATCTTCACGTGCGTCTTGTCGGCGAATGGGACACGGACCAATTCCGCCTGTCCGCCTGGATAGCCGCCCGTCAGATGCGTATAGCCGAACAGGCCCGCCGTCGTATGGCCGAAGAGCTTGTCGGCGTCCTCGCGATTGCGGTTGGTCCGCTCGCAGACGGAGAAATTGCCGCGTTTGCACTGGTCGCACTCGCCGCAGATGATGGTGAACGGCACCACGACCCGGTCGCCGACCTTGAGCGCTGAGTTCTCCTTGCCGACGTCGACCACTTCGCCCATGAACTCGTGCCCCATGATGTCACCGGATTTCATGCCGGGCATGAAGCCGTCGAACAGGTGCAGGTCCGAGCCACAGATGGCACAGCTGGTTACCTTGACGATTGCGTCGCGCGGATGTTCGATGATCGGATCGGGAACCGTATCGCATCGAATGTCTTTCTTGCCGTGCCATGTAAGAGCTCTCATGCGTCTCTCCTTAAGAGATGTGAGCGAACCAGTATGCTGCGAACCGTTCAGAGGTTCGTCGGGTTGCCGGGATCGGTCTTGCCTTTTTCAGCGTTTTCTCGCTGATCGCCCAGGTCCTTGCGGTTATCGCCTTCCGTGATCTGCGCTTCGCCTTTGGCCTTCTTCGCGTCGTTGCCTGTGATCGAGCCGACGCCCTTGTTGACGTATCCCTTCAGTTCTTCCTTGATGCCTTCCGTTTTGTCGCTAGCCATTTCTTTCTCCGCTAGTGAGTGGTGATGTCACGCGTCGCGCAAAGCGCCGGCGCGCGCCGGCGCCGCTTCGCGTCGGCGCGCATATGCCATGCCAAACAGGCACTGCGCCAAGCATCGTTGGCCGTGAGCGGACGACGCAGCAGGATGGAAAGCAATACGTCGTCCTTCCGATCATGCTGCGTCCGACACGCCGGCCTCATGGCCTGACGTAACGCTCGCGCCCAGCGGCAACGTCGCGCTCGGACGTAGAACCGCTCTTTTCGAAGGGGGGCTGGTGACGAAAGCCTGCGCCGCCGGAAACGATTGCGATGATCGCGCCGACGACCAGTGCCGCAAACGAGTACCAGCTGGCCCGCGCAATGCCGCGCGCCGCCGTATCGGCCGTCTCCCGGGCCTGTTGCTCCGCGGCGGGGCTCGACGCCATAGAGGCGGCGGAGGCCACAGCACCCTGGATCTGTTCCTTCGCGGAGTTCAGTACCGCGGGAGCCGATCCGTTCTGCGCGGTGGCCGTCGCGCCGACCTGCGCACCCGTGGCGGCGATGCTGCCGGCAGTGCTGACGGTGCCGGCAAGAATGGACGTCATGCCATACGCGACAAACAGCGTCATGACGGCCCATGAGAGCAGACCATGAAGCCATCCCAGCACAGGAGCGCAGCGTCCGGCGAAATAAGAGCCAACGAAGACCGCAAGCACCGTTGTGAGGATCATCCATATGCCAGAGCCCAGGCCGAAGCCCTCCAATGGATGCGGTTTCGACAGCGGCGCCAGCAGTGACGCGCCGACGGCCGCACCGAGCACGCTCAAGACAAGATAGACGATCATCGACAGGATCACGCCCGCGATGACAGGACCCCATGACAGCCTGGGCAGGCCGTCTCGAGTGATGAGAAGTCTCATGGATATCTCCCAGGACGAAGGTTGAACAACGGGCGACTCCCTACGACGCGTGTCGGGAGGCGATCTGGTTCGCGCAATCGGTATGCCGCGTGCGGCTTGCGGATTCATTCGGTTTGCGGGGGGGGGCAGCGTGATGTGCCGGGTCGTGCCGGGTCGCAAATGCCGGCAACCGATGCCAGCGTCGCGCCAAAGGCCGCTGGGCAGGAACGCCACATGCGCGTTTCGCTGTGCCAACTCATCAAGGGAGATGCTTCATGGCCACATCCGGCGCAAACAATCCGTCGATCCGCAAGTTCATCGACGTGCAAAAGGCGCTCAAGGGCGCCTCGTATCCGGCTTCCAAACAGGAACTCCTGAAGGTTGCGAAGCAGAACGACGCCGACGAGGATGCGATGGAAGCGTTGGCGGCATTGGCCGACGACGAATATGCAAACCCTGCCCAGGTCTCCAAGGCGATAGGCAACGAGGGCTAAGACGCCGCGTTGGATCTCGCATCAGACCTCGCATTTGGCTTCGCATCAGGCCTCGCGTTGGACACCGATCTCCGACGGCCATTCGGTCACGTCGGCAAACCCGCACACTCTGGAGGACATCATGACCGACGCCAAGCGGCCCGCGCCGCCGTTTCCACCTCAGCAGCAGGAGAATGTTCCCGGGCGCACTGCGCCGTTGCAGCCGCAGCCCGACCACGGAGAAGACAGCTATGCGGGTAGCGGCAGGCTTGCGGGCAAAGCCGCCATCATCACGGGCGGCGACAGCGGCATCGGCCGGGCGGTTGCCATTGCATTCGCGCGCGAAGGCGCCGATGTGCTGATTGCCTATCTCGACGAAGACGACGATGCCGAAGACACGAAACGGTGGATCGAAAAGGCGGGGCGGCGGGCCGTGCTGGTGCGCGGCGACATCACGCAGCCTGGTCATTGCGACACGATCGTCGAGACGGCTATGAAGGAGTTGGGCAAGCTGGACGTCGTCGTCAACAATGCCGCGTACCAGATGATGTACGACTCGCTCGACGATATCACCGACGAGGAATGGGACCGCACTTTCGACACCAACATCAGCGCGATGTTCAGGATTACCCGCGCGGCGGTGCGGCACATGAAGCCGGGCGGTTCGATTATCAACACCACGTCCATCAATGCGGACAAGCCCAACCCGGGGCTACTCGCTTATGCGACGACGAAAGGCGCGATTCAGAACTTTACGGCCGGTCTTGCCCAGTTGCTCGCCGAAAAGGGCATCCGCGCGAACTGTGTCGCGCCTGGGCCGATCTGGACACCGCTGATCCCGTCGACGATGCCTCAGGAGAAGGTCGAAAAGTTCGGCGAGCAGGTTCCGATGAAACGACCGGGACAGCCCGCGGAACTCGCGCCTGCGTACGTCATGCTGGCCTCTGACGAGGCGAGCTATATCTCAGGTGCAACGATCGCCGTCACGGGCGGCGCGCCTTTTCTGTAACGGTGGTGGGCACCCTGGCGGATCAACGCCCCGGTCGAAGCAGGGGCGATTCACTGAAGACGAGCGACCACTCCACCCCGCGCTGCGGCGCTGTCCGCCAATCCAGCTGGCCGCCGATGCTGCCCACCATCAGTCGCACGGTACGAAGACCTGTGCTCTCGTCGAGGGTCGCAGAGGGCAGGCCGTGTCCGTCGTCGGCGACGGACACGACGAGGTTCGGGCCCGAGCGAACGAGCGAGACGGTTATCACCCCGCGCTCGCCTCCGAACGCATGTTCGACGGAATTGGCCACGAGTTCGTTGACGATCGTTCCGATGGTCGTGCAGGTGTCCAGGTTGAGAACGATGCCGAACTGCAGCTCGATTTTCAGCGCGATACCGTTGGCGGTCAGTTCGTAAAAATCGTCGAAGCTGGCAGCCATTGCACTCAGATACCGGCCCAGGTCGGCGCGCTCGGCCTGTTCGCTCAAGCCGAGCAGATGGTCGTAAAGCGACGCCATCGCAAAGACGCGTCGTTCGATGTCGCGTAATCCCTTGCGGTCTTTCTCGTCGCGCGCTCGAAGCGCAGTGCGTTGAACCATTGCGATGATCGACTGGAAATTGTTGCGGATGCGATGTTGTTGCTCGCGCAGCAGAACGGCTTTCGCATCTCGCTCGACGATCAGCGAAGCACGCGCCCGGATCTTCTCGATACCTTCGGCCAACGCGGCTGCCACTGCGGCCAGGAACGACGTATGAAACGCGCCGACTTCAGTGGGCTCCGGGAAGTCGATTTCGAGTATTCCGTAAGCGCCTTCATCGTTCACCAACGGCAGGCTGACGGAGGTGACCACATGATGGTCTTTCAGGAGCTTGGGCAGCAAGTGCGGTGGACGTCGTCTCACGTCGACATCGATGACGGGAGCGACATTCCTGATGGCCTCTCCGGGCGGGTTACCCTCTTCGGCTTTCCCGGCCGGCTGCCCCATTGCGTCGGGCGACATACCGTACTGACTCTTCAGGATGAGTGTGTTGTCGGCTTTGTCCAGTTCGAGAACCTTCGCCATCGGTGCAGAACAGCCCATGGCTGCCGCGCGAGTGGCGCCGTCCAGCAGCTGCTGCAGCGACACATCGCCAAGCGTCGCCTCGATCATATGAGCGAACAGTTGCCATTGGCGCAGGACGTCGCTGAGCAAAACAGTGTCGGCCGGGTCGACGACGATACGGCTCATCGACGCGGCCAACGTTGCTTCGTGTGCGGAGCTCATGTTTTCCCTGTTGTTCGAGACCGAATGGCGGCCATCGCGCAAGCTGTATGCCGCGATCAGAAGGCGAGCGGCCGCCGCGCGAATGACGTACGCGCTGACGAGGGATCGAATGTCGCACGACGGCCGGCTGGGACGCACTTTGCCAGCACGGACTACGCACTAAAGCCGCGGCGCGTTCGCGCTCGCGGCGTAAGGACTAGTCGGCTGCAGCGGCTTTACGCAGGCCTGGTGGATTCGGGCGATGCCTTCATCCCAAGCTCGGCGCCCGTTTCCGGATCGGTCGACGGATCGGACATCAGCCGCTGGCTCATCGCTTCGAGCGCTGTCTGTTGCGTGGCATCGAGCTTGACGGATGCGGTGCCGTCGCCGCCGTCCGCCGTCAATGGCGGATCGTCGACGAGCTGCAGACCGGTACCCTGATTCCACGGCCCCGGCACGGGCGGCTGGCCATGAGACATCTTGTAGTACACGCTCGCGAACTCGGGCACGGGCGGCATCTTGCCCGGAGGGAAATTGCCCGTGATCGAGTACAGCGCCTTTTCGAACGACTTCTGATGCGACACTTCTCGCGTCATCAGAAAGCCGAGTGCATCGCGCACACCCGGGTCGTCGCTCACGTTGATCAGACGCTCGTAGATGATCTTCGCGCGCGCTTCAGCGGCGATATTCGAGCGCAGGTCGGCGGTCGGCTCGCCGATCGTGTCGATATACGCTGCCGTCCACGGCACGCCCGCCGAATTCGTGAGCGGCGTGCCCGCGCCATAGAGCACCTGCGTCACGTGACTATCGTTGCCGGCACCGTTGATCTTCCGATACATCTCGGCCTGTGAATCGACCGCTTCCGCCAGCTCGCCTTTGGCGCCACGGTTAAGCATCGCCACGATCGAGCCGATGATTTCAAGGTGACTGAGTTCTTCGGTGGCAATGTCGTAGAGCATGTCCTTGCGGCCGGGATCTTCTTCGGTGACGGCTTGGGTGAAGTAGCGCATCGCTGCCGCAAGCTCGCCTTGCGGTCCGCCAAACTGTTCGAGCAAAAGATTGGCGAGCCCGGGATTGGTATCGCTCACACGAACCGTGTATTGCAGACGCTTGTTGTGTACGAACATCACGACCTCCTTAAGGTTGGCTTAAGCCAACCGTCCCTGCGCAATCGGCGAACCTGCCTTTGACGATGTCACGTGCAAACCGACGACGGACCCATCAGCGCAGCATTTCAAGCGATGCGTGTAAGTCCGTCGCATCGCACGCGAGCGCCGGCTGTGGCACGCCGCCCAAGCTGTCGCGCGCGATCACGGCGTTTCGGCCCCGAATGTTGATGTTGCGGCGCGGCAAAAACCAGCCTATAACCATCTACATGGATGGTGACTGGATGGAAAGATGAAAAAGCTGATAGCGCCGGCAACGGATCGTCCCAAGGGGGGCGATTCGGAAAAGATCACGATCAACCTGGGTCCGGTTGATCTCGGCCAGATCGACCTTCTGGTAGAGGAAGGCTTTTATGGAAACCGGACCGACCTGATCCGGACTGCGATTCGCAACCAGCTTGCCCTTCATGCACAGGTCGTTCAGGACACGGTGACACGCCGCGCGCTCGTACTTGGACTACAGCACTTCTCCCGGCAGGACCTTGAAGCAGTGCGTGCCGCGCGCCAGCGGCTCACCATTCAGGTGCTCGGACTCGCGAGCATTGCCAGCGACGTCACGCCGGAGCTTGCGCTCGCAACGATCGAAAGCGTCCATGTGCTGGGCGCATTCCACGCTTCGCCCGCTGTCAAGGCGGCGCTCGCGGACAGAATGCACTAGCCACACGGCGCTCAACCTAATTCGCTAATCGGAAAAAGATGATGAAACTCGACGAAAACTTCCTCGGCTCCATGCATGAGGCGATGAACGTATTACGCACGCGCGGTCCCGCCGAAGCGACGAAAGTCATTCAACGCGTGCTGCAAGGCGGTGCCGCTGATGGCGAGTACGACGCCGCGTCACGGCACGAGGCGCCCGTTTCCCCATTCGCGAGGAACGGGAACCGGGACGCCGCACCGCACACGGCGCGAGACGGCAAGCTGGACGCGGACATCGAAGATCGCGGGCATTTCAGCACGCATGCGTATTCGAATACCGCAGGCTCGCGGCAATATCGTCTGTACGTGCCGGCTCGCGCAGCGGGCCAACCGCTGCCTCTGATTGTGATGCTGCACGGCTGCACGCAGAACGCCGATGATTTTGCCGTGGGTACGCAGATGAACGCGCTCGCCGAGCAGCATCGATGCCTGGTCGCGTATCCGGTGCAGCCGAAGCACGCCAACCCGTCGAAGTGCTGGAACTGGTTCAAGCCCGACGACCAGCATCGCGAGCGCGGCGAGCCTTCGCTGATCGCAGGCATCACGCGGGACATCATTGCGGCCCATGATGTCGATCCGGCTCGCGTGTACGTTGCAGGCATGTCTGCGGGCGGAGCCATGGCGGCGATCATGATCGCCACGTATCCCGAGCTGTACGCGGCGGCGGGCATCCATTCCGGCCTGCCCGCAGGGTGCGCGCACGATTTGCCTTCGGCGCTCGCGGCCATGAAAGGCGGCAGGCGTCATGGCAGGCGACATCACGCGCACAGCGACCAGCGTGCACCGCGACGGCCCATCATCGTCTTTCACGGCGACGCGGACGCCACGGTTCACATCGCTAACGCCGCGCAGCTGGTGCAGGCCTTCGAACCGCGCGGCGGCGTTGCCCCACGCCGCGTCGAAACGAGCCGACGTTCCTGCACCGTCGCGTCGCTTGTTTCATCCGACGGTATCGACGCAGAACTGTGGACCGTTCATGGCGCACCGCATGCCTGGTCAGGTGGCGATACACGCGGCAGTTACACCGATCCCACCGGCCCGGACGCGAGCGCAGAAATGCTGCGATTCTTTCTCGCGCATCCGAAACAGGGCTGAAATACAGGTGCCAGATGCTGCGCGTGTTTTGCTCGGCGTCGGCCCGAGTGTCGTCATACTCAGTTTCCGGCAAGACGCCGAACCGTTCGCGCGATCCACGCAAGCAGGCCGTTGCGCACCACCACGCCTGTTATCTTGCGTGGTCCGACTACCAGCGATCCCACGAGTATCGCGGCGAGCAAGGTCACGTTCGGCGCCACGGAAACATATTCGCGCGCCCTCGCGACGAGTGAAGGACTGGCACCAATCTGACGCAGCTGCATTGCGTTGCGTGCGGTCACCAGACTTGCGCGCGATGCGGCCATCCGCTCCAGCACTGACGCCTCGGCCGCGGCAAGCGCGGTAGCTTTAGAGATCATTTCAACGCCTCCTTGGCCACGCGGAGGTCTTCGCGGATCTCGTCATGAAGCACATGGAACGAGCGCGCCGGCTTCTGCGAGCGAACGACAAGGAAAGAAATAATGCAAAGCAGGACCCACGCACCCGCGATAGCCCAGGACACCTGCACGAAGTAGGGTGTCGTCAGCGCCGTGGCAAGCACTGCGATGCAAGAGAACGACAACGCGAATAGCCCGGCGACCGCGAGCGCAACGAGCGCAATGACTTCACGCGCAAGCTCCATTCGGGCCTGCGCCAGTTCGATGGTGACAAGTTCGCCGTAATCGCCCATTCGCTCCATATAGAAGCGGCCCACGGCGCTCCACCGATTCATTTTGGACTGGATCGACATCGTACCGCTCCGTCGGAGAAAAATGAGGATGAGCGTTTGCCGTCACCTGACGCAACATCAATAATCACGACGGCTGGAGGCCCAAAGCGCACCAAGAAGGAAGCCAACCGCACTGGCGCCCGCCAGCACTGCCAGCGGATTCGACGCCATGGTGTCGCGGGCCAGATCGCTGGCGTCAGCACAGAGCTGTTGCGCCTTTCCGCGCAGTTCATTGGCTGCACCCTCGAGCTGCGTCCGCGTGTCTCCCGCGATCGAGCCGACAGCTTCCTTCACGTTTCCCGCCGTTTCGCGGAGGGTACCTTCAATCTTGGTAGTTTCCATTTGTCACTCCAGTTAGCTGCCGCGTATTCGCACCCGGACGCGGCCGGTAATCATCGTCCAACCCTTTGCCCGTTGAACCCCTTGAACACGTGTTGAACCCGCGTTGAACCTTTCCGTCGTCGGGATCGACTTGTGGCATCGCCTGTTACGCAAGCGCCGGGCCTGAACGGCACGCAGCGCATCACACCGCCTCAGTCGCCAGCACGAGGCCGCGCCCGGTTTCGCTGGAATACCCATTGCTCGTGGAAAGCGGGGCAGGTCGCGGTCGGGCCGGCTCCTCATGGTCCGCAAGTCAGCGCCGCTGATTGTTCATAGTGAAGTTCCAACCAGAGGGAGTGCAACATGGCACAACGTAAGACGGTAGATGATCTTTTTGTCCATATGCTGTCGGACATCTACAGCGCCGAGAAGCAGCTGACCAGAGCGCTCGCGAAGCTGTCGCGCGCGGCAAGCAATCCGGAACTGAGCGACGCATTCAAGACCCATCTGGAAGAGACGCAGGGCCAGGTCGAGCGTATCGATCAGGTCGTCGACGTGTGCGGCCTCAAGCTCAAGCGCATGAAGTGCGTCGCGATGGAAGGTCTGATTGAAGAAGGTGACGAACTCATCGACGAAATAGAAAAAGGCCCGGTACTCGACGCGGGCCTGGTCGCTGCCGCACAGAAAGTCGAACACTATGAAATCGCCGCGTATGGCAGCCTGTGTGCGCTCGGTAAGCAGTTGGGCTTCACAGAAGGCGTGAAGCTGCTGACGGAAACGCTCGAAGAGGAAAAGGCCACCGATCTGAAGCTCACTCAGTTCGCGGAAAAAGCGGGCAATGTGAAAGCGAAGGCTGCCTGATTCACGCGCCGCCGTGGGTTCAGCCGGCGCGCTTCGGCCGGCTGATCGCACACCGCGGGTCGGCAGGGCGTGGCGCGCGCGTTGCCTTTATTTTCAGGCTGACGCAAACCTGCAACGCTCGTCGATTTTCCTCACCAGAGGCTTGCGAGTCGACTTTGATAGTGCGTCCGCGCTGCCGATGGCAGCCGCGGACGCTCGCCGCCTGGATCGACAGGTTCTAAAACCGGTGGACGATGCCGACAATCGCAAGTACCTGGGTCGAACTTCCTGCAATGCCGAACGAACCGATCGAAGCTTGGGCCTCGCGCGTGCCGCCCGTCGCCACACGTTGAAGGCCGCTT